>DATIBX010000683.1:0-37579 GCA_035457105.1 Pyrinomonadaceae bacterium | reverse complement strand
GAGAAGATTACCCAAGAAGGGGGGCGGCCACGGAGCCACGGAGTGCCGCCCCTACGAGAGTTTCGTGGCTCGAATTTTGAGATCCTGGGCTCTTCTGAAATCGTGAAGTTTTTGACGTAAGTCGGGACGCTTGTTGGCAAGAACGGCAACTGCGAAGAGCGCCGCATTCACCGCACCTGGTTTCCCAATTGCCAGTGTTCCAACCGGAATTCCTCCAGGCATTTGAACCGTCGATAGAAGCGAATCGAGACCATTAAGGGCATCGCTCTTCATCGGCACTCCGAGCACGGGTAACGTTGTATGGGCGGCGAGCACTCCTGCCAGATGAGCTGCACCTCCTGCAGCTGCGATGATTACTTCAAAACCATTTGCTTCGGCGCTGGAACCGTATTCCGATGCGAGCGCGGGTGAACGATGGGCCGACATTACGCGACTTTCGTGGGGAACCCCAAACTGGGTAAGCGTCTCATCAGCGTGACGCATCGTATCCCAGTCTGATTGACTGCCCATGACGATTGCGACTAAAGGCTTTTGCGAACTGCTTTTCTTCGTGTTGTTCTTTTTTCCTGCTTCTTTTTTAGCCATTCCTATTCCTACCAAAATTGAATTTTATTCTCCTTGATCGAGAGAGAAGCCTCGCTCGCGATCAAATGTGTAAAGATTCTCTGTCTTGATGAAGTCATAACCGGAATCAGCAAATCGCCCGAGCAAAGAGAGCAGTTGTGCATGGGATACGGTGCCACCGTCAAACTCAGCGAGAAAGCGACAGCGCCAATGATCGGAACAGAATGTTTCCGAATGGCCGCCCGGCCACACTTTCACGCCACGATTACTAATCATCGAAAGCTTCAGACCATCACCGGAGTGCTTCTCCAAAGCATCGCCAAGTTGGTTTGCGGACCCTTTGGTCCAATCCAGAAATACGTCAACGCCCACGAGTTCCTTTTTGGCCAACTTCGCCTCTACGGCCGCACCCTTGCGCTGCGTACCTGGTGCGGGCTTTTGATATTTCACCGGTTTCAAAATTTGTGGAGTGCTACCGAGTCGCTCGATCACAGCATCGGCAAATTCCTTTGTTCCCACCTTTTGTTTGCTAACACTCTCGTCATAGATGTCGTAAGTGTGAACACCATCTTCAAGAGTTCGCAACCAACCGTTGTGGACCCGTTCGGCTTCCTCAGTAAGACCGAGGTGGACCAACATCATTACGGCGCCCAACAACAGACCGGACGGATTGGCCAGATTCTGACCGGCGCGCCGCGGCGCCGACCCGTGAATCGCTTCAAACATTGCCACGTGTTCGCCGATATTTGCGGAACCCGCCAGACCAACTGAACCGGCAATTTGGGCGGCAACGTCAGACAGAACATCGCCGTATAAGTTTGGCATCACAATGACATCAAACGCTTCGGGTGTGTCGGCAAGTTTTGCAGCGCCGATATCGACTATCCAGTGTTCGTTTTCGAGATCCGGATATTCGGCGGCAATCTCGTCAAAGACTTTATGAAAAAGACCGTCAGTCAGTTTCATAATGTTGTCCTTGGTGAAGCACGTTACTTTTTTGCGGTTGTTTTGACGTGCGTACTCAAAAGCGTGTCGGACAATCTTTTCAGAGCCTGGACGCGAGATGAGTTTCAAGCATTGGACCACCTGGTTGGTTTGACGGTGCTCGATTCCCGCGTAGAGATCCTCTTCGTTCTCGCGGACGATTACGACGTCCATTTTCGGGTGTTTTGTTTCGACGAACGGATGGTACGAAACGCACGGCCGGACATTCGCATAAAGTCCAAGCACCTTTCTAACCGTGACGTTTAAGCTCTTGTATCCGCCACCTTGAGGAGTAGTTATGGGCGCCTTAAGAAATACTTTGGTACGGCGGAGAGAATCCCATGAACTGGGCTCAATGCCGGAGGTATTTCCAGCTAGGTAAACTTTCTCGCCGATGTCGATTGTCTCGATTTCGAGGGGAGCTGAGGACGCTTCGAGAATTCGGAGCGTTGCTGTCATGATTTCCGGGCCGATGCCATCGCCATGGGCGACAGTGATAGGAATGCTCTTGGACATGATGCCAACCTTTCGGGGTTATTACTGAAAACGGAAGCAGGATAGTACGGCAAAACGCGGAATACGAGCAATCGGCACCTTTGGAGTGCGCCGGCCCGGCAGCGCTTTTCCAGCGACTTCCATTTCCTTGTCGCGATTTCAAAACGAGAGGCTGGCTTAGAAAAACTCTTGAAAAGCGCTGCCGGACCAGCGCACTCCAGGGTTTCTGGAAATTGGTGGAGTGTATTCCAGTTTCCCAAACATCTCGTGACAGCCGAGCAATTGGGCGGTTCGCAGGTGTTTGCTAAGCGATTTCCGAGAAACCTCTGACACCTTAATACAATGACAATAGAACGTTTTACAGCGAAATTAGTCTTGACGCCTCTTGGACCTTAACTGCATACTTTTGCTTACCAGATACCTGCTCTCGCGCATCAATGGTGACTGCGCCTGCCCGTGATCGATAAGCGACGAGGTTCGGCTGAGGAGAGAGTGAGGCAGTTGTCAACTTAGTTCGAAGCCGCTCTCGAGATTTTTTAGAGCACCGGGTGCGTCGCAGCTCGCCGAAAGTATCGGCCGTCTTCCCCCGAACTGGATCAGCGAATTCCAGCAAGCCCGCGCTTCCCTTCAAAACAAGGATAGTAAGAAGAATGGCTACAAAACTTTACGTAGGAAATCTGTCGTTTCGAACGACTAGCGATGAACTTCGCGACGCTTTCGCATCGGTAGGTACAGTCGAATCCGCTTCTGTTATTGAAGATCGGGAAACTGGACGATCACGAGGTTTTGCTTTTGTGGAGATGGCGACTCCAGAGGAAGCAGCTGCAGCGATCGAAGCTTTTAATGGTAAGGATTTCGGCGGTCGAAATTTGACCGTCAATGAAGCTAAACCAAGAACTGACCGTGGTGGCGGCGGTGGCGGCGGCCGTGGTGGTTATGGCGGCGGTCGTGGCGGCGGTGGAGGCCGCGGCGGCTATGGTGGCGGTGGTGGCGGCGGACGCGATCGTGATAACGATCGTTATGAGCGCGAACCACGCTGGTAATACTCTTAAAGGGGCGGTTAATAGCCGCCCCTTCTTATTATCGCTCCTGTTACTTGCGCGCCTCAGGTTTGATCTTCAACGATAACTTTTCGCCACCGCGCATCACTTCAACTGCGTATTCCTCTCCAGCTTTCATTTCTCCCAACGCGTAAGTGTAGTCGTAGACATTCTTAATCTCCCGAGTTCCAATCTTCACGATCTTGTCACCTGCTTTCAGCCCGGCCTTGGCTGCAGGCGAATCGTCGCGAACTCCGTCCAGTAATAGACCATCGTTTGAATCGGAATAATTAGGAATGGTTCCCAGGTAGACGCGAAATCCGGTCGAGCGACCTTGCTGAGAGTCACTCTTCGCAACTGTGTAAGTAGGTCGCGTCTCAGCAGCGGCTAGCGAGCGGACAACCTGCCCTACGAGAGTCAAGACGCGAACCTCGTCGGCGTAATTGATCTTCTCAAATGTATCCGAGGGCTTGTGGTAATCGTTGTGCGTTCCGGTCCAGAAAAAAAGCACCGGAATCTGTTTGGCATAAAACGAGGAATGATCACTTGGCCCGTAACCATCTTCCTGCAATGTCAGGTGTAAATCTCGAGCAGACTCTAAGGACGAAACTGTAGTTGTTACTACTACACCTGCCGCTGCAGTTTGAGCAGTTTGAGCGCCGAGCATCTCACGCCACTCTTTGGCAGTACCAACACCACCAACAATCAACTTGCTCTCTTTCATCCGACCAATCATATCCATGTTGATCATGGCCACCGTCTTCGCTAATGGACGAATTGGATGATTGACGTAGTAGTTTGATCCCAGCAAACCTTCTTCCTCGCCACTGAAAGCCATGAACAAAACACTTCTTTTCGGTCGGGGCTTCTGTGTAGTGAATATACGGGCCAGCTCAAGCATGCCTGCCACACCCGAGGCGTTATCGTCAGCCCCGTGATGGATCTCGCCCGACCGAGGTGCAAGACTTCCCTCACCTCCGCGGCCCAGGTGGTCGTAATGAGCGCCTATGACGATCGTCTCGCTTCTTAAAACGGGATCAGAACCTTCGAGCACTCCAATGACGTTATAAGCTGGAGTCTCCTTTCTCACTAGTTCGACCTTCAGACTTGGTGCCGGATCCATCTCGCCAAAATTCGGTGCTTGTTGTTTGGCCGGGTCTAGTTTGGCGAGAGCCTCAAGGTTCCCGAAACCCTCTGCACTGCCCATCGCTTCGCGTGAAATAACAACAACCGGAAGCCCTGCATCACCGGCGCTATTGTCGTAACTCAGTTGCGCCAGTCGCTCGTCCTTGAAATTTGGCTCGCGACTGACAATGACTAAAGCCTTGGCATTAGCATTTCGGGCAGCTACAGCCTTCCAACGCACTCCTTCGTAACGAGCAAATGGGCCGTGCGGGTTCTCTCCATCTGGCGTTCCGGCAATGGCAAAGGCGACCTTTCCTGACGCCCTTCCGCCGGCATAATCGTCATGCTTAAGATCTGGCGCAGAGATTCCATACCCTACGAATACTGCCGGTGTGTTGGGCAAGTCTCCATTTGCAGAGAAGCCCAACGGCATCCAGTCAGTCCCGACCGCGTAATTTTTGCCGCCTACCTTGAGCTCATTTCCATTTCCCAGTTGCACCGCTGCGATGTAGGGAAAGTTCTGAAGATACTGGGCCATTAATGCGCTCGGTTTTTTGGCGGCAGCGCTTTGCGTGGCAGGTCTTAGCCCTAGCCGTGCAAACTCGCCCGCGATGTAGTGCGCCGCATCATTCGCGCCCTGTGTGCCGGTACGTCTTCCATCAAGCGCGTCAGAGGCAAGGTAGGAGATGTGTTGCTGCAGTCGCTGCGCGCTGGGTTCAGCTGTTGGCGCAACCTGTTGTGCCGACGCGACCAAACACCAGAGGATGGCCACGCACAGTCCATAGAATCGTTTCTTCATAATTTTCCTTACTCAACCCAATCAGCGATGAAGACGTTGGTATCGCCTTCCTTTGCAGCGTTCCGGTTCGAAGCAAATACCAACTTCTTTCCGTCGGGTGAAAACATCGGAAATCCATCAAAGGTATTATTGAAGGTAATTCGCTCGAGCCCGCTACCATCTACGTTTATCTTGTAAAGATCAAAATTTCTGCCGCGCGGGTCATCCATGTTCGAAGCAAAGATGACTCGCTTGCCGTCAGGAAAGAAGTATGGGCCAAAGTTCGCTTTTCCGTTGTGAGTAACCTGACGCTTGTTCGAGCCATCTGCATTCATGACCCAGATCTCGAGCGTCGTCGGTCTGATCAAATTCTGTTTTAAAAGGCTGGAGTAATCGGTCTTCTGTTTTTCGGTTTCCGGATGAAACGCCCGGTAGACGATCTGCTTGCCGTCGTACGACCAAAATGGTCCACCATCGTAACCCAGTTCATTTGTGAGTCGCTTAACGTTGCTGCCATCGGCATTCATCGAATAGATATCAAGGTCCCCATCACGCATTGAGGTAAACACGAGGTGTTTCCCATCAAGCGTGACAGTCGTTTCCGCATCATACCCGGGCGTCTTAGTTAATTGCCTGATATCGCTGCCGTCTGGCTTTGCTGTAAAAATGTCAAAGCCGGGATAAACGGCCCAAACGTAGCCTTGAGAGAAATCTGGTCGCGGCGGACATTGTTTGTCAGCTAAATATGTCGACGAATAAAGAACCCGTTTTCCACCTGGGAAAATATAAGAGCAGGTTGTTCGACCTTCGCCGTTGGAAATCATTTTCACATCAGAGCCATCGATGCTCATCGAGTAGATCTGATCGCAGCCGCGCCCGTCTCTCGTTGATTGAAAGATCAACTTCTTTCCATCTGCTGAAAAGTAGGCTTCCGCGTTCTCGCCCGCGAACGTCAACTGCTTGACGTTGGCAAGATGCTTTTCGTCAGGTAGGAGAAGGGAAGTTTTTTCCTGGGAAGAATTGAGGCTCGGTATTGAGAGCCAACTGCCAATGCAGAAGATTGATAGCAAGAAACCTAGTGTGATCTTTATCATGATTTAAGAGGTTCGGTTAGAAGAATAAAGGTGTTGGCTAATCTCAGTTTTTACGCAACCTCTATACAGAAGACGCGGTAAAGCAAAAACGAAGACTAGGCACTTGCGCCTGATGCGATGAGTTCTGCTTTCTTGACCACTTGGGCTCGCTTGCGACGAATCAAGAGTAGGATCGCGGCAGCTATACCAACAATTAAACTGATCATCTGCGAAGTTGAAAGACCTGTCAGAGTCGTCAATCCGAGAATGTCACCACGCGGATCGTCACGAACGAATTCAATTGCGAACCGGATGACTGAATAGAGCAAGGCGTAAACTAAAATTACTTGACCGCTGAACCGCTTCCGTTTGTGCAGCCATAATAGAAAGAGGAAAACGATCAGCATCGAGAACGATTCGTAAAGCTGGGTCGGATGAAGATAAACATCCGTTGGAACGCCCGTAATTTCGTGGCCCAACTCCGTAAACTTCACTCCCCAGGGAAGTGTGGTTGGCTTGCCCCAGCAACATCCTGCGGAAAAGCAACCAAGCCTGCCAAAGAAATTACCAATGGCGATTCCGGGAGCACAGGCATCCGCAGTCTTCCACCAGTCAAGCTGATACCGTTTTATTAAAAAGTATCCCGCGATAATGGCGCCCAGTAAGCCACCATAAAAAACTCCCCCCGAGCGAAGGAAATCGAGTGAAAAAAGACTGAGGGGATGATCTCGATATTCGGGTTCCGTAAACAGCATCAGCACTTTCGAACCGATGAGCGAGGCGAGCAACATCCACAAACTGAGGTCATAAATCTTATCGCCCGGCAACCCATCGCGCCGCGCCAACCTCACCGCGATCAGGATCGCACACAGAAATGCGAGCGCCAGGAAGACGCCATATGTATTGACGGGGAAATTACCGATGTGAAATAGCTCTGGGAACATTTTCTACAGATGGTCTTTGGTCTTGGGCCTTGGTCTTTGATCGGTCGAAGCAAACGCCCAAGATCAAAGGCCAAATACCGAAGGCCAAAGGCCTACTTCCTATGCGCAAACATCAAATCAAAGGCCAGCAGCAACGCTCCTATCGTGATGCTGGCGTCGGCAATGTTGAAAGTGGGCCAGTGATAATCGCCCGCATGCACGACAATAAAATCCACGACGTAACCCAGTCTCGCGCGATCAGTTAAGTTCCCGAGAATTCCTGCTAACAACAACGCGCAAGCTCCCAACGTTCGATCGTCGTTACCGGGTGTCCGCAAAAAGTAATATAAGACAGCAATGGCCGCAGCCACTGCCAGGACTACAAAGAACCAGCGGCCGAAATTGCCACCCTCCTGCAACTGACCGAAAGCTATACCCGAGTTTTCAGTATAAATGAACGCGAGCAAGCCTTTGATGATTACTCGATCGTCGCCAAACCTGAGTGTGCGAACCGCCCAGGCCTTGGACGCCTGGTCTGCGAGATATATACCGAACGCAGCCAGCAAGTAACCTGCTCGCCACGCCAGCCGTAGCCTGATTCCACTCGTCTCCGTTGGACTGTTAATACTGGTATCCAAAACTCTCGCTCAACAACAGACTTCAGACCAAGGCCGGCTCTTTCTCAAGCTCATCGAGTGCGGCAACGCACCGTTCACAAACAGTCGGATACTTTTCGGATTCGCCAACCCGTGTCGAGTAATTCCAACACCGCTCGCACTTCTCTCCGTCTGCGGGCACAACAGTAATTCCGATCGATTTAACGTCCGCATCAGTTATCTCTACCTGAGATACGATAAAGAGGTATCTGAGTTCGCCCGAGTATTTCGACAAAAACTCTCGATCCTCTTTGCCGGCCGCAAGGATCACTTTGGCTTCCAGCGAACTGCCGATCTGCTTGGCGATGCGCGCTTCTTCGAGTACTCGCAACACCTCGTCACGGAGCGCAAACAGCCGGTTCCAATTAGCTAACAACTCCTCGTTAGAACGTCCCTCTGGCTGAGGAAACAGTGCGATGTGAACTGACTGCTCAGATTCTTTACGACCCGGGATATTCTCCCAGATCTCATCAGCCGTAAAGACAAGTATAGGAGCCAACAACCTGGCCAGCGCGTCAACTATCCTGAAGAGGGCGGTTTGCGCCGATCGTCTCTGCTTGTTTCGCGGCGCATACGTGTAAAGGTGATCTTTGATGATATCAAAGTATCGGGCCGACAGCGTGACTGTTGTAAAGCCATAAATCGCACGATACACCGAGTGAAACTCGTAAGACTGATACCCAGCCAGCGCCGCTTCAACCACCCGATCGAGCTCAGCCAGGGCCCATCGATCGATCTCTTCCAGATCTGCGTCAGCCACACTGTCTCGTTCCGGATTGAAACCGTGAAGATTGCCAAGCGCAAACCTGGCCGTGTTCCGAATCTTTCTATACCCGTCTGTTACCCGCTGTAGAATCTCGTCGGACGCTCGTAAGTCGTCAAAATAATTTGACGACGCACACCACAACCTGATGATCTCGGCCCCGGATTGCTTGATGACCTCATTCGGATCGATCGCATTACCGAGAGACTTATGCATTGCGCGTCCTTGCGCATCAAGAGTCCATCCGTGAGTTATAACTGACCGGTACGGAGCTTGATCGTGAGCCGCCAATCCCACCATTAAAGACGAGTTAAACCAACCACGAAATTGATCTCCGCCTTCGATATAGACATCCGCGGGCCAACGCAGATTGGTATCGCCATCAAGCACTGCTATTGACGAGACGCCGCTGTCGAACCAAACATCGAGGATGTCAGTCTCCTTGGTCCACTCGTCAGCACCACACCCTGTGCACGTGTAGCCTTCAGGCAGTAGCTCGCGAGCTTCTCTCGTGTACCAGGCATCTCCCGATTCTTTTTCAAAAATATCAGCCACATGATTTATGACTCTTGGATCAGCTACCGCCGCCGTGCACTTCGCACAGTAGAAAACAGGGATCGAAACACCCCAGACTCTCTGCCGCGAAACACACCAATCCGGGCGGCCCTTCAACATGTTCCGCATCCGATCTAAGCCCCAGCCGGGTATCCAATTTACTCGCTCGATCTCTGCTAACGCCGAGGCGCGCAGGGAAGCGGCCGGGTCTTCCGGCAGGTTATCTGTGTAATTACTCCGATCCCTGCCGTCTTCGTCCTTCTCGAGATCCTTCTCGACCAGGCTTCGATGGGCGTGGTCCATCGCGATAAACCACTGCGGGGTAGCTCTAAAAATAACTGGATTATGACAACGCCAACAATGCGGGTAGCGATGCTCGTAGTCTTCAGAGAAAAGAAGCACGCCCTTTTCTTTCATGAAGTCGACAATTACCTGATTGGCATCGAACACGCGTTGTCCGGCAAAGTACTCGACTTCAGGAGTAAATCTTCCCGCAGTATCGACGGGACAGTAGATGTCCAGGCCATATCGCTTGCCGATTACAAAGTCGTCGTGACCATGACCCGGCGCGGTATGGACCAATCCCGTGCCGGCCTTACCATCACCCTTCTTTTGCGACTCGCTGACATCCAGTTCAGTTTCGGCGTCTGCTTCACCGCCCAGAGTGACATGTTCGCCAACCATAAGGAGCGAGGGCCGATCGATCCAGGGATGACCCGCCTCCAAACGATCCAATTTCGACCCGGAAAAGCGCGCAATCACTTTAGGAAGCACTCGTTGACCATTTGCATCAATTTGCGCCAAGCCGCACTTGGCCGCGACCGCTTCCATTAGTTCGCTTGCTACAACATAGACTTCGTCGTTGTACTCGAAGGCCGAGTACTCAAAGTCTGGGTGGACCGTGATGCCAAGATTGGCCGGCAGCGTCCAGGGCGTGGTGGTCCAGATCAGAAGAAATACTTTGCGACCAGCTAAAGCCGGATCGATCTGCGCGGGATCAGATCGCAAAGGAAACTTTACATAAACCGAAGGGCTGGTATGTTGATGATATTCAACTTCGGCTTCAGCAAGTGCCGTTTGATCTTTTATGCACCAGTAGACCGGTCTCGCGCCTTTATAGACGTAACCGCGCTCGACAAATCTCGCGAACATACGGGCGGTTTGCGCCTCGTAATGGTTCGACATTGTTAAGTAGGGATTGTCCCACTCGCCCAGGATGCCGAGTCTCTTGAAGTCTCGAGTTTGACCTTTCAGCGCATTTTCAGCGTGTTGGCGACAAGCACGGCGAAAACTTTCCACACTCAGGTCACTCTTTTTCTTTCCTTTCGCCTCAAGTGCCTTTTCGACGTGTGTTTCAATCGGCAGCCCATGGCAGTCGTAGCCCGGAATGTAGGGCGCGTCGAAGCCCATCATGGTTCGCGACTTAACAATGAAATCCTTCAGACTCTTGTTCATCGCCGTCCCGAGATGGATGTCGGCGTTTGCGTACGGCGGCCCGTCATGAAGAATAAACTTCTCTGCCCCGGCGCGTGCCTGGCGAATCAATTGATAAAGATTGATACCTTCCCACTTTTTCAGTCGGGCGGGCTCACTTTGGGTCAGGCTGGCCTTTTGCGAGAAGGAAGTTTTCGGTAGATTTACCGTCTTTTTGAGGTCGAGTGGCGTTTCTGTTGACATATGTTTTAGACGAGCAATAGTAACAAAGGAATATTAGGATTTCGAACCCACCGGGCATTAATGGTGGAGTTACCTGAACGTTCTCTGTGCTGCCTCTGTGTTCTTAGTGACTCTGTGGTAGTTGGCGTTACGAATTTTTGACCCACCACACAGGGCGCAAAGGTTGCACAGAGAAAAGCAAGTTAGGGCACTCGCTGCGTTAACCGTAGAAATTAAGAACCCGAACCATCTTCGCTATGGATGGTTCGGGTCTACTTAAGTTCGCAGTTGATTTTCAACTAGCCGATAAACATCTCATCCTCAGCGTAAGTTTGATTTATGGGCTTGGGCATTGGCGCAACGAGAACCTCGAGGCCGCGGCGGAAGCCCGCCATAATCGCGGCCAGCTCACGCGCCGGCTCAATGACCTTCGTCTGAATAAAGTCGGTGGTCATAATCACCTGATCGTTGGTTCGGTCAATCGTGCGACTAACCAACTCAACCTTATTTCGAGCTTCAACTGCAGTATCGCTGACAAGCGATTTAAGTTCGGCAACTTCACTCTTGACGATGGCCAACGAATCCGAGAAATGCATGGTCGCCGTCGCCAGATGCCCCGACACCGCATGAAACTGTTCGGCAATGAGTTTGCCCTGGGCAGCAATCTGTTTTCCTTGATCGCTGATCATGGTTACGCGCTCAATCAACGGCTCCATCTTCTGTTCCAGACGAGCCGCAGATTTCACCGCACGGTTCACATAAATCGCGATAGCGATCATGGCAATTGCAATCACTATAAAAGAGAGCGCGATCACCACCATGATCCAGAACATCGGATCGTTAGGTCTCATCTGCAGAAGGGCCGGGTACATTGCCTATTCGTTTCCAGTGTGAAAGCGTTTCTTAGTTGTTGTTGTCGCCGTAGTTCGGAGCGGCCTCGATGCGTCCTGACATCTCTGTCTTGCGCTTCTCTTCAGCGTAAGCCTTCTTACCAGCTTCGATGGCTGCGGCTACTGTGCCGGTCTGACGAGATGCAGCTTCGCGGGCAGTTTGGGCAACCTCACCAACTCTCTCGGCGGCCTGTGTATACAAATTAGAAGCACGGTCACGAGTGGCTTCATAGTACTCGCCGGCCCGGTCACCGAGCTGTTGAGCTGCTTCGCGCGAACGATCGATGCCTTTTCGAGTAGCATCTGCAATATCACCACGAAGTTCCTGTCCTGATTTGGGCGCAAAGAGCAGGGCGATAACGGCGCCAATACCACCACCAATAAGCAAGTAAGTTAATCGAGTCGAAATACTCTCGCCACTGTCTCTCCGATAATCGTCGTATCCCATGGTTGGGTCCTTTCTAAATTGGTCGCGAAGCACCATTACCTCGCGGTTTCGTAAGCTTTTACGAGGGAAAATTCTTGAATTGGACTATAACAAAGGGAATCTTTTGAGGCAATAATCGGGGGCAGCTTATTGGCGTTGGTCCAGAATAAAAGCGGTCATTTTCCATCTATCATTTTCCATTTTTCATTTGCCATTTGCCTCTGAACCACCACTCGACTGACGTTCTAATTCTTGAAATGGAAAATGATAGATGGAAAATGAAATCGCGCTGAACCGACCGGATTGCCTATTCGTGGCCGTTATTGTATTGCTCGAGCTTGCGATAGAGGGTTTTCCGGCCAATTCCGAGAGCTCGGGCGGCGTGAGACTTATCTCCCCCGGTATAATCAAGTGTCGCTTCAATCGCCTGACGCTCAATCTCTTCCATCGAAGAGGGTACCGTCACTTCAAATGTAGAGGTGCGACCCTCGCTCGCAGCCTTGGCACGCTCAACCTTGATTCGATCGCGCTCTTGTAGGGCTATCTTCGTTATCGCTTCCGGCAGATCTTCCAATTCAATCTGGCGACCCGAAGCGATAATCACGGCCCGTTCAACTGCGTTTTCGAGTTCCCGCACATTTCCCGGCCAGTTGTAAGTGATCAAAGCCTGAAGTGCGTCCTTTGAGATCCCTGCTATAAACCTGCCCGTCTTCTGCTTATAGTGTTCGATGAAATGAATAACGAGCGGATGAATGTCCTCAGGCCGTTCGCGCAACGGCGGCAAAGTAATCGGAAAGACAGAAAGACGGTAAAAAAGATCCTGGCGAAAACTGCCCAAATCAACCGCACGTTTCAGATCAACATTTGAGGCAGCAAGTACGCGAACGTCAGTCTTGATAACTTCATTGCCACCGACGCGCGTAAACTCGCCATCTTGTAAAACTCGCAGCAATCGTACCTGGGCCGACAAGCTCATCTCGCCGACTTCATCCAGGAACAGCGTGCCACCGTCAGCTTCTTCAAAACGGCCACGGCGCAACGCACGCGCATCAGTAAACGCCCCCTTTTCGTGACCAAACAATTCCGACTCAAGCAGAGTTTCGGGTATGGCGCCACAATTAAGTTTGACGTAGGGTTGATCTTCTCGACCCGAGTTGTAATGAATCAGGTTGGCTAGCAACTCTTTTCCAGTTCCCGATTCTCCTTCAACTAAAACGGTCGTCTGTGTGTCAGCAACACTTAGAGCCAGTTCAATTGCTCGTCGAATAGCCTGAGTCTGGCCGATGATCCGTTCTTCACCATAACGTTCATGCAGCGCGCTGCGCAGATGCATGATCTCCGCTGAAAGCTGATCCCGTTCGAGTGCTGTGCCAATCTGATCGGCGATACCTTCGACTAGCGCGACTTCATGATCCTGAAATCCTTCACGAGCGCCGCTCCACACGAGTCCCAACAGTCCAAATGTCTGACCACCAACGCGAACTGGTGCCACAAGCGCTGCTCGTCCGCCCAGGATTGAGTTAAACATGAACCTGATTGGAAAAGGCAGATCGGTTTCGAGCAGTTGGAGTGTCTTTCCTTGTCCAATCACTTCGACCATCGCTGGAAAAGCAGTGACATCAAGAGATTTTCCGTGGGCGTCAAACAAACCTTGCACAGAATCGATGGCCGCGTCTGGTGCTGCTTTGAACGCAGCCAGACTGATGCGGCTACCATTCGGATCCAGCACCCCAAGAGCCGAGTAATCAGCACCTACCAAGGCAATTGCCCGCTCCAGCACCAAGGTTGAAACCTCGCGAAAGTCGGAGCGCGCGTTTAAGGCATTAGCGATTGATAGCAGTGCGCGCTTTGTTTCAGCCTCGCGCTCTTTGTCCGTGTAGAGACGAGTGTACTGGTAACCAACTGCAATTTGTCCGGCAATAGACTGTAAGAATGAGACTTCGTCATCAAGCCATTCACGCGGCGTACGCGTGGTATGCAGACCAACCAGGCCGAGCACGTCGTTGTTGAGTGTCACCGGAACGACGAGCAAAGATCGTGTCCCCAGACTCGCCGCCAGAAATCTCACTTTTTGATCGAGTCCAGATGCAGCAGTATCGTTGAGACGAATCGGCCTACGGATATCGACGTGATCAGATAGTTGTTTTAGCTCAAGTGGAATTACGGTTCCCAAACTCGAAGGAACATCGCTTGAAGCGCGCCACTCGTGACTGATACGTAGTTCGCTGGAAGAGGTGAGTTGAATGACGTCGCAGCGATCGACGTTCATCATCCGGCCCAGTTCCGACACAATGACGTTCAAGAAACGATCGAGATTGATGCTGCCGGGCAAAGTCATCGCGAGGCGATTGATGATCGCCTCTCTGGCCTCGTGCATTTTTATCTTTCGTTCCAGCGAAAGAGATTGCGCGCTTTCAGACATGGTTTCGGGTTAGGGGGTAATTCTCATCCGACATTTGATAATTGTTAATTGGTTTTTGCAACTCTCGAACGTAGATCGCCGCGGGACCTCCACGAGAACACCTTAACAACCGGCATTTGTCAAATGATACTGGACCGTTTAGTTGGGCTGCTGCATTGACTTGGCGCGGATGGTAATTCCCTGGTTGCCCAGAACTAGCAGACTTCTGGCCTGACCAAAAGGAGTGCTGGACGGAACATATGATAGTACGTAGCGATTTTTCCTCAACTCGTCGCAAATGCCTTTAGCAGCATCGGTAGGCTGATCGATTGAGTAGATCAGCCCTCCCGTACCTTCTGCCAACTTATCAATTACAACTTTTGGTTTGGGTACATCACGGCGAATCGCGCCACGCGTTCGATCCACGGCTTGCACCGCGTAGACCATGATGTTCTCCGACTGTAGTTCGGCGAGGGTATCTTCAAAGGTAGCTTTACTGCCGCGATCCAGACCATCACTGATTACGACGATAATCCGTTTCTGACCAGTCAAAGGGCGCAAAGCCTGGTCGATCACAGCGCGCATCGCGTCGAACAAATGCGGTTGGCCCTTCTTGCGAAATAGCTTCAAAGCTGATTCGATCGACTTGGCATCATCAGTCCAATCGGCAACGATCTCCGCCTCTTCGTCATACCCAACAATGAGGAGTTTGTCACCTTGAAATATCTCGTAAGCGAATTCGCGAGCTGCCGCTTCGAGTTTTTCGACATCGGCGCGGATCGACAATGAATTATCGACTAACAAGACGATGTGAGCCGGAGAAGGATCTGGCGTGAAGTTCCTGATTGACTGTTCGACGCCATTGTCGTAGACCGAGATCTCTTTACTAGTAATCGGATTGGACCGGTTGTCTTCCCGTCGGGCAATGACATTGACGCTCACGCCGCCATTCGCGTTGGCGCTCGGTCGAACCCCCGATTGAGCCACCGCGGATAGGACCACAAGTGAGCTTAAACCCAGGCTGGCAATAAACAGTCGGAAATTCTTGAATTGAACAATGAACGTTGAAGAGGAAGATAACACCCGCATGCTGGCATTAGCTCGGCCTAATCCTTACCCGCTTTCGAGGGTGAGGGTTTGTTTGTCTTTTTAGCCGAAGAGCTCTCTGTACTTTTGGTTTCAGTCTTTTTGTCGGTCGATGACTCGGATTCCGACTTGTCTTTAGACGTTGCCTTGCCGGCGTAGTCGGTCACATACCAACCTGAACCCTTGAACTGGATCGCCGGCGCCGAAATGACTCGTTCTAGTTTACCTCCGCATTTCTGACACTTTGTTGGGGGTTTATCATTAACCTTCTGAAAAACTTCGCTTCGGTTGTTGCATTTCTGACATTCGTATTCGTAAATCGGCATTTAATCGGGTCTTCTCCTTACTTTTCCGTCGCCGAAAGTATAAGGGTCGAGCTCGCAGCCCGTCCAATAGGGGAATCCGGGGTTCGGGGTTCAGGGGTGAGGCGTCGGATTATTGATAATGATTAATTGATATTTGAGAATTCCTAATTCGATGACGGGCCAGTTGCAAGTAAGGGAGGCCCAGAGGTCAAAATAGAAATTCTCAAATATCAATTTAATCATTATCAAATAATCCGACGTCTGCCCCATGACCCCCAATCCCCGGCCTCCTCATTCCTTCCATCAAATCCCTATAAAAACGGGCGCCCAGGACGTTGTAGCCGGCCGATTTAAGATGGACGCGATCTGCCTGGGCGAATCCGGTCCCCAACCACCGGTTCATTGAACCCGCGCCTCCCATTGCCTCATACGCACTCCAGAAACCAGCGCTATTACCAAATGCTACTTCCCTCAAAGAGTCGGTAAGGAGTCTTAACCGCCAAGAGACATCTACATCCGCTCGATCCGGTGGTCCAACAATTAGGATTGAGGATTTCGGTGCAGCTGCTCGCAGGCGCTGGATAATTTCTTCGTAAAGAGATTGATACGACTCCCTGGTCCAATCACTGTCGGTCAACTCGTTTGTCCCGTAGGCCAGGATTATCAAGTCTGGTGCGAGAGCCTTTAATGCAGCGTTTAAAGCTGGGCCGTTCCATGTAAGTAAACGATTTGCTCTCGCACCGTTGATCCCAAACACGTCGTAGCGAATCCCCGGTGCAATCTGCTCGGCGACAATTCCCAGTAAACGCACCCTGCCATTGTTGAGGGTCCGTAATTCAAGACGATGCGTTCCTGCATCTGGCAAATCAAAAGTTAGATAATCGAGTTTGGCTGTTCGAGCTAGTAAGGAGAGCGGCTCTTGCAATTCATTCGAGCCATCTATTCGAATTTCAACTGACCCACCACCTGGTTCCCTAACAAAATAGACCTCAAAATGATTGCTCTTTGTTTCAACCCAGGCCTGTTGACCTGCGGTTGTAGTCATTAAGTTGATACCCGCTGGTCCATAGATGCGATCGGCAGAGTATCTCCCGCCAATCCCCTGCACGATCCAACCGTCCGTAGCACCTGATGACACTCGAGCCCGTTTGGTCGCCATAGGATTTCCTGGGACGATGAAACCCGGACCACCGTAGCCGAAGTCAGCTTGCAAATGATCGCGGATTGATCGCGTTAAGACATCTGCGGCCACATGGGAATCGCCGAAGTGAATCACCCGGACCGGTTCGAGCCGGCTGCCTGACTTCAACTGCTCGAGTGCCTCGTAAAAATGCTCGAGTGTCTTTGCGTTCTCAACACCTTGGCCTGACTTCGTGCTTGTTTTTACTCGAGCTTGACCAACTGATGTTGATAAGCAGGTCGACAGTACTAACAGCAACGCGATGGCTGAATGAGTTGTTAACTTCATCGCACCCATAAATCGCAGTCAATCAAGGTTTTGGTCAACCGTGCTTGCCACAGTAATACCCCTGTGAGAGCATACGTTTTCCCTTCGTTTTTACATTTTTCAAAGCAATGGATAGCCGCAAATGACAACGCCTGCAACCGAAAGTCGCCGCGTCTCAAAGAAGGCAAAATCGTTTACTGAATCGGTAATTCGAGAGATGACTCGTGAGGCGCTTAAGTATAACGCCGTCAATCTCTCGCAAGGCTTTCCCGATTTTGCCGCCCCGGAAGACATCAAGCGCAAGGCGATGGAGGCGATCGCGAACGACGTAAATCAGTATGCAATCACCTGGGGGTCAAAGGATTTCCGTGATGCGATTGCGCGGAAAACTAAATGGTACCTGGGCTTAGACGTGGATCCAGAGACCGAAATCACGGTTACCTGCGGCTCGACTGAGGGAATGATTGCGGCAATGATGGCAACCGTCGATCCCGGCGATGAAGTTATAGTTTTCGAACCTTACTACGAAAACTATGCGCCCGACGCGATACTTTCTGATGCCCGTCCTCGTTACGTTCCCCTGCGCGCACCCGACTGGTCCTTTGATCGCGATGAGCTGCGGGCCGCTTTCAACAACAAAACAAAAGCTATCATCATCTGCAATCCAAATAATCCGACCGGAAAAGTCTTTACGCGGGACGAGCTTGAGTATATTGCCGGACTTTGCCGTGAATTTGACGCTCTCTGTTTTACCGATGAAATCTACGAACACATCTTGTATCCGAGAGATGACGCCGAGATAGGCCATATCTCAATGGCCCAACTCGAGGGTATGCGCGAACGCACGGTAGTGGTGAACTCGATGTCAAAGACTTATTCGGTCACAGGATGGCGTGTTGGGTATTGCATCGCCCCGCCTGAAGTCACTAGTGGTATTCGGAAAGTCCATGACTTCTTAACGGTGGGGGCGGCAGCTCCTTTGCAGGCGGCCGGGGCTTATGCATTATCGCTGCCTCGCGAATACTACGATGGACTGGAAGGCGAATATCGAGCGCGGCGTGATCTACTCTTGCCGGTATTGGAGGTAGCTGGATTTCGAGCCTTCGTTCCCGACGGCGCTTATTATGTGATGACGGACATCTCGGCATTTGGATTTCCAAACGACGTCGAATTTACAAAGCATTTGATTCGAGAAGTTGGCGTCGCCTGTGTTCCTGGTTCCAGTTTCTACAGCAGCTCAGACAAGGGCCAACAGCAGGTTCGTTTCTGTTTTTGCAAGAAGGATGAGACTTTGAACCGCGCGGCGGAGCGACTTGAAAAGTTGCATGCAAAGATCTGAGTGAGCCATTCATTCAGCTTCTTGTTTTATCTCCCCAAATCGATCGTCGACGTGAGTTCTGATTGAGGTCCATTCGAACATCCACTCAACGATCCAATAACAAAGTAGTACCTGGTTTTCATCTCAACGATATGAGTAAACTGCGCCTTAGTGCCTTACTTCCCCTTTTTCTCTTTCTGCTTTCCGTCGCGAATGCGCAGCAGATGGCAGATCCCGATTTTAGCGTTGCCGTCGAAAACCCAACTTTTTCGAGGAATGGGCCACGGCTTCTATTCGACGAGGCACACAACAACTTTCACACCGCCGACGGTCGTTACAAACCGTTTGCGGACCTGGTGATGAACGACGGCTATCGGCTGATTCGCAATCGGAAACCCTTTACGCGCGAATCGCTCAGCAGTTTCAAACTCCTTGTGATTGCAAACGCACTCGGAGCAGAAGAGATGGATGACGCGGGCGCAGATCAGACTGCCTTTACCGAAGCTGAATGCGAAGCCGTGCGCGACTGGGTAAAAGACGGAGGCGGGCTGCTATTAATTGCCGATCATACTCCTTTTGGGGGTGCCGCCCAGAGTCTCGCAAAGGTATTTGGTGTTGAGATGAGCAACAGTTTCACCCATGACGAGGCAAACTCTTTAAAAGGCGAAAGTACTTTCCTGATTTACACGCGCGAGAACAAACTCCTGGGCGAGCATCCGATTAACGAAGGACGGGACAGCGCTGAACGCATCAACAAGGTAATGACGTTCACCGGACAGTCATTGAAAGGGCCAACAGACAGTGTGGCGCTGTTAAAGTTGTCCGATTCGGCTAAGGATGTACCTGACCGAGAAGCAACTACTTCAACGTCCGCTGCGGGTCGAGCGCAAAGCCTGGCCTTGAAATTCGGGAAGGGCCGCGTCGTGGTCCAAGGTGAAGCGGCGATGCTTTCCGCTCAAATAGCCGGGCAGGAAAAGTTCAAGATGGGCATGAATGTCGGAGGCACCGACGACAAACAATTTGCCTTGAATATCGTTCATTGGCTTTCGGGCACACTAAAGTAGAAAAATTGTTGAAGCAGAGGATGTGGGACACCAAGCGACAACTGGTCTGGTTGGCAGGCGGCCTGATCGTCGGCACCTATGTCGCTTATTCTGATTCATTTCTTGACGACGGAACATTTGTCCCGCGGTTCTTCATCTTCATGGAGACGCTGATACTCCTGATCATTGGCGTACTTTTCTATTTTTACTCACGGAAGAAGAGTTAGATTATCGACTTCAGAGACTATGTGAAAACTGAGAGAGACAAAAGGATCATCCACAGATTACGCGGTTGCGCAGATTTCTTCAGAGAAAGGTACTGCACAAAAGCGTCCTAACAAAGGATCTGTGAAACAAACCAACAACTTCTTGTTTTTAGCCAGAAACTAAGCGGCCAGCCGTACACTAAAGTTCCTGTTTCCCTCAAGATTATTAACGAAATAAGTTCGAGTGGATTTCTCGGTGCAACCTTTGTGTCCTCAGTGTCTCGGTGGTGGCTTAGCTTACAAATAAAGTCCACCACAGAGTCACGGAGAACACTGAGGCGGCACAGAGAAATTCAACTATCGGTCGATCTAGATGCCTCATTGCAGCTCTGCCGCGCTGTGTAATCGGCGTAATCTGTGGATCGTATTAAGCAAAGAGCTTTAAAGAACCAGCTTCACCACGCCATCTTCCACCACGACCTCGTAAGTCTTAATCCGATCTGAAACTGTAAGACACTCGCCGGTGCGAACGTCAAACTGCCAACCGTGCAAGCTACACTCGACGATATGCCCGCACAATTGGCCATCCACTAGTGAGGCTCCCCAATGTGGACACTGATGGTCGATGGCATAGAATTCGCCACTGATATTATAAACCGCTAACTTCTCACCCGTGGGAAGTTCGACGAGTATGGCGTCACCTGGGGCAATCTCCGCGGCTTTGGCGATTTCGATCTGCTGCCGTTGAGTTTCTGAGTGGCTTATTGTGTTATTTGAGTCAGTATCGAATGACTGCATCGGATGGATGGTAACAAAACACGCGTGCGCCAACCATTACCTGTGCGATTGAAGCAAGAAATGAGACATTATTACGTTCTACATCTCCACGGCGCGATTGCTCTCCCGGGCGCCGATTATTCAGTTGCAGAGGAGAGGATATGAAACGACTAATAATGCTAATCGGAGCGCTCGCAACCTTTGGCGCCAGCACACTTATTCACGGCCAGGCGACACAACCAACAGCACGTGACGACTCGAAGAAAGCGACGCGTGTGATGGTCAGCGGCGACTCTTTAATCCAAGCTCAACCTGACACGGCAGTAGTTATCTTGTCGGTTGTAACTCAGGCCAAACGAGCCATCGACGCTCAACAGGAGAACGCAACCAAGAGTCAGGCGGTCATAAATGCTCTTAAGAACGCAGCCGGCACGGGAGCGGAAGTCAAGACCAGCGGCTACAGTGTCGAGCCGCAACGCGTCTATAAAGAAGGTCAGCCGCCAACCATCACCGGTTACGAGGCAAGAAACACCGTGACCGTTACGACGAGTGATCTAACTCGATTAGGCTCCGTTATCGATGCTGCCGCGACCGCCGGCGTAAATGACATTAATGGGATTACATTCACGCTGCGTCAGGACCAGGCAGCTCGTGATAAAGCGTTAAGCGAAGCCACTCGAGAGGCTATGAGCAAAGCCCAGGTGATAGCGCAAGCTTTAGGAGGACGCGTCGTCCGGATAGTCGAAGTCCAGGAAGAAGGCTTCCAACGACCACCGCAACCGGTCTACCGTGGCATGGAGGCGATGGTCGCTCGAGACAAGTCAACCCCTATTGAAGTTGGTTCGCTCGACATTAATTCGAGAGTTCAGTTGGTCGCTGAGATCGAACCGAACTTATAAGTAGTTCCCCACGTTAGTTCCCCGTTGGTTTGAGCGAGGACTAAATATCCTCGCTCAAAGGCCCCCTTTTTAGAAACAGGTTTCTCGTGTAACTACGGGTTGCGCGAAGCTTTACCTTGCGAGGAGGGTGCAATGTCCAGATATAGAAACGAGTTCGAGGATGAACGTGACTACGATCCGAGACGTGAGCGTGAGCGCTACAGAAGAGAAGCAATGGGAAGTTATGACGAACCGTTTATTCGTCGTTACGAGGCCGACCATCGTCCAGATTACAACCGTGGGCGCTTTGGCGAGCGAGCACAATATGAAAACGACGAACCACGCTACAGTGAAACCCGAGACCGATTGCGAGACGACCGGAGACGCAGCTCGCTTTACGATATTCGGGGCGATTTAGCCTCTGGTCGTGATCGAGAGTATGCACGCGATTTTCGCTCGCGCCTGCGTTGTCGCGACATCATGACTCGCGATCTTGCAATCGCTACCCGCGATACTCCACTCACCCAGGTGGCGTTGATGATGAAACAGGAAGATACCGGAGTCATACCGGTGGTTGACTACGACACTGCGGGAAATGGGCGCACGAAGACGGATACCAGTAATGACCCGCGACATAACAATGCACGCGGAAAACTCATGGGCCTAATCACCGATCGCGACATCGTCATCCGCGCAGTAGCCGAAGGCAAAGACTGCACCGCATCTCGCGCTGAGGATATTATGTCGACTGATATTCATACCGCGGCACCCAATGATCGCGTAGTTGACGTGATCCGTAAAATGGGAAACAAACAAGTCCGCCGTATTCCGGTGGTAAATGATAACGGCTACCTGGTGGGTATGATTTCGATGGCTGACATCGCAATCGAAACGCCCGAGGATCGGGAATTAAGCGATGCGTTGGAGGAAATTTCTAAAGGTTCTTCATTTTGGAATCGGATCTTCGGCTAGAAACCGAAATTAAGCGATGTAACTGACGGTCGGAAAGCCCAAAGAAAAGGGGATCCGGCCGTCAATATCGCTCTGCGCTCCGACTTCGCTTTTCTCAAACACCTTTTTTGACTTATGCTCTCGTTATGCGAAAACTTGACTTCGAAGTCTCGCTGGTCCGTCCGGACCGGCGAGTGAAACCGTCAGGACGTTTGTGGAATCCATCTGCCGACGTATACAAGTCGGAAGATGGTTGGCTCGTAAAGGTAGATTTGGCTGGGATATGTTTAGACGATTTGGAGATTGAAATTCGAGGCGCAAACATGACCCTGCGCGGCTGTCGCCGAGATACCCACTACCGCGAGGGATTCATTTATCACCAGATGGAAATAACTTACAGCCGTTTTGAAAAGACTATCGAGTTTCCCTCTGTTATCGAAGGAGCATCTATCGCTCGCGACTACACCGATGGATTTTTGATTATTCATCTGCGCAGCGAGTAGCCGTTTTGTTGGTACTACTAGGCCCCGCATTGTTCACTTGGGTTATTAATTATGTCCGAATCTGAAAAAGTTCATCCCGCAGCTATACCAAACGCGCCCGAGACTCAGCCGAAGCCCACCGAAGAACTGCGCTTTTCGGCTCAGTCGAACACGGAGCCGTTCGAGATTGCTGTGCTGGCACTCCAAAATTTGACGTTGTTTCCCGAAACCGTAGTTCCTTTAGGTGTCGGACGACCCAGATCCATAGCCGCAGTCGAGTCAGCCCTTGGCACTCAAGAGAAACTGTTGGGTTGTATCACCGTGCGCTCGGCGAACTCAGACGAAGCCGATGCTGCGCCTGCTGATCTCTATGGTGTAGGAACGTTGGTAATGATCAAGCGCATGGAACGTGCCGGCGAGGCAATGCGCATCGTAGTCCAGGGGACTGAGCGCGTTCGAGTTAAAGAATGGAAGCAGACGGATCCTCACCTTCGCGCCGTGGTTCAGATTCTTCCCGAGCCGCGCATTATTGACCCGGAACAAGTTGAAGCGGCGAAAAGAAATTTGCAGCAAATGATCCAGGAAGCATTAACGCTGCTGCCAAATGTTCCGCCCGAAGTGCGAATTGCTGTGCTTGGTTCAGTCGATGCGGTCCGGCTAGCTTACTTCCTCGGCTCGATCCTGAATCTGGGTGTGGAAGAAGAGCAAAAGATGCTCGAGGCCGATACGGCGGATGAACTATTGCGATTGGCCCACGCAAACCTTGCACGCGAGCTCGAGATTCTGCAACTCCGCTCTAAGATAGCCTCTGAAGCACAAACCGAAATGGATAAGGCGCAACGTGATTACGTCTTGCGTCAACAGATGCGCGCCATTCAGAAGGAATTGGGCGAAGATGAAGGTGGTGAGGCGGCCGAAGCAGAGCTACTCCGCGAACGTCTGGAGAAAGCGGATTTACCCGACGAGGTCAGAACTGAAGCAGATCGTGAATTGAAGCGACTACAAAGATTACCGGCCGCGGCTCCGGACTATCACGTTATTCGCACCTATCTCGAATACGTTTTGGAACTACCCTGGCGAAGATCTTCTGAAGACAAATTGGACCTGGCGGAAGCACGTAAGATTCTCGACGAAGATCATTACGGCCTCGAAGATGTAAAAGAGAGAATTTTGGAGTTTCTGGCCGTCATCAAATTGAGGCCTGATACAAAGAGCCCCATTCTGCTATTTGTTGGACCTCCGGGCGTTGGTAAAACGTCGTTGGGACGATCGATCGCTCGAGCGCTGGGACGCCAATTCGAACGAATGTCATTAGGAGGCGTTCGTGATGAAGCGGAGTTGAGAGGTCATCGCCGAACTTACATCGGTGCACTGCCGGGCCGAATAGTTCAATCGATCAGGCGCGCTGGAGTAAATAACCCCGTTTTAATGCTCGATGAGATAGATAAGCTCGGTAACGACTATCGCGGAGATCCGTCGGCAGCTTTACTCGAAATTCTCGACCCACAGCAGAACAATTCATTCCGTGACCATTACCTCGATCTGCCTTTCGACTTGTCGCGCGTATTCTTTATCGCCACGGCTAATCAGCTTGGTCCAATTCCCGCTCCGCTGCGGGATCGAATGGAGATCATCAGTCTGGCCGGCTATAGCGACCGAGAAAAGCTTGAGATTGCGCGTCGTTATTTGATACCGCGACAGACAACTGAAAGCGGATTGACGACTGCACAGCTACAAATAACCGATGAAGCACTTGAGCTCATCGCGGCTCGCTACACTCGTGAAGCAGGTGTGCGCCAACTTGAACGAAACATCGGCAGTGTCGCTCGTAAGGTTGCGTTGGCAATCGCTCAAGGCCAGGCGGAAAGCGTTAAGGTCGAGGTTTCTGATATCCGGGAATACCTTGGCCCACCAAGATTCTATCCCGAGCAAGCTCGAAAGGAATTACCAGCCGGCGTGGCTACGGGTATGGCGTGGACAGAAATGGGTGGCGAAGTTCTCTTCATCGAAGCCACCTTGCTACCGGGCGGCCGCGGGTTAACAATCACCGGTCAACTGGGCGAAGTGATGCAGGAGTCGGCCCGAGCAGCCCAGTCGTATCTATGGTCACACGCGGCCGAATTTGGGATCGATCCCATTTTCTTCAAGGAGTTTGGAGTGCATCTCCACGTTCCGGCCGGCGCTATTCCCAAGGATGGACCAAGCGCCGGCGTAACGATCACGTCGGCACTGGCGTCGTTATATACAGGTAGAAGAGTCAGGTCAGACACGGCCATGACTGGGGAAATCACACTATCAGGTCTGGTATTTCCAATCGGTGGTGTTAAGGAGAAAGTGCTGGCAGCTCACCGAGCTGGTATTCGTCGCATCTTGTTACCGCAGCGTAACGAAGCCGACACGGACGACATACCGGAAGACGTGAGGAAAGACTTGCAGATAATTTTTGTCTCGCGAATTAGTGAGGTGTTGGACGCAGCGTTGGAGGTGCTAGTAGCTAATCCTCCACCTGCCCCGCTTGTTACTGATTCGTCTCAGGCAAGCAGGCGGACAGAACATGAGCCTATGGCCGTGAAGCCTGCCTGACGTCTCAGCGTTACTCTGCGACTCCGCGACTCTGCGTTAGGAAAATCACCGCAGAGACGCAAAAACGCGGAGCAAGCCCAAAAGAAAATCGGAGCGTGAATTTAGTCAAACTCTCACGCTCCGAAATTTTTTGCCTTGCAAGCCCCTTAAGGAAGGGCTTCGATATTGAGATAAAACTTAAACTGGCCTGACACTTGCACACCGAGCAGGAGTTGCACGCTGATGCTTGCGCCGGGCGCCAGCGGAGTTGGGACCGTTATCGATCCCGCAGACAGACTGCCGTTTATCCCTCCTCCCATCAGTTGCGTGGGAGGTTGCTCCAACGTTGTGCCTTGCACCGTAATTGTGCAAGGGGTTGCAAAACCATATGCTAAACACGTCGCCGGATCGTTGATGCCACTAACGATCACTGAGGAAGACGTGATAGCCCGGACATCCGCAATGCCTGGCGGCACCGGTGCCGAACTAATATCCACAATGCGGAAGCGCAACCGAGTTATCGGCGCTCCCGTGTTGTTAACGAATCGGCGTCTCACGGAGAGTGTTCCGTTGGCCCCGTTTGGCACCGGATTAAAGTCGCGCCCACGGTTGGGAGTTCCACCGGCTGGCGCCGTTGAATCGATGAGTGCAGTTCCGAGCGAGTTTCGCAGTCGCGGAGAAGCGGCGTTTTCTGGGCCAGGCGCTCCTAACCTCTGGCCCGCCGGCGTGCTTGTAGCGAGCGTATCAGCAAAGAGAAAATCGGTCGCATTGTTGTTCTTATCCACCGGGAACTGGGTGTTGCAGCCTCCAAAAATTAGTGGGTTGCCTCCCTTACCACACGGATCGCGCTGGAAGCTGTATTCAAGCGGACTGCCGCCAACTGGCGGGAGGTTAGAGCCCTCTCGCAATAAGTCGCAGGAACCACCCGTGTTGCTACCAAACCCGACTCCGTCAAGTGCGTTGAGTGTCGAAAGATTTACTACGTTAGTTGTACTGAAGATTCCGACATTGGCATCCGACTCTATGTCGGCGCTCAACACTAAGTCGCCGGCTGCCGCCCCTGTGCCTCCATAGTTCGCGAGGCTGTATTGAGACCCAACCAACAGATAGTGTCCTCGAGCGGGGATGATTGTGCCGTTGGGGATTGTCGCGATGAGTACTGGCGTTGCAGTGCAGTTAACACCCATCTTGAATAATCCATAACCTGGTGAAACGTCAGAAGCGGTAACAGTGAGTGGTGAGTCAGTGTTGTTGTAAAGCTCAACGAAGTCATCACCCGCGCCTGCCGGTCCGCTGGTACGCAGTTCGCTAATCAACACCGTGCCGGGTTCATTCGTAATTAAGATTGTCCCAGTGGCTGTGCCATTAGCAAGGGTACCGTTGACCGGACTGGACAGAACGACGAGGAATGTTTCGTTTGACTCGGCCGGTTTGTTATCAGACAGGATTGGCACGCTGATCGTCTTAAGTTGTTCACCCAGGGCGAAGTTCAAGGTACCCGAGGTGGCGGTGTAATCCTGGCCCGCGGTTGCGTGGTTCAACGCCGGAGCTTCATCCTGCGTCGTGAAGTTCACCGATACGCCACTAGCGCCTGCTGGCGCGCTCAGCGTTACGGTGAAGATCATGTTGACGATCCCTGATGAAGGCTCAGCGATCTGAGAATCATGAATGGTGATCGGCAGTTGGCCGACGACGATCGTATTGCTCGTGCCGTTGATCGAAGGAGTCAGTGTGTCAGTGGCGGTGATTGTCTGATTAACGGGGGTACTCATCGTCGCGCTGAACGTACCTACGCCATTGGTCAGAGTGCTGTTCGCTGGCAAGATTGCAGCGCCATCCGTGCTGGTGAAGTGGACCGTTCCGGCATAACTGGTGGCCGTATTGTTAAATTGATCCAGGGCCGTCACCGTGAAGTTAAAGGCTACGTTAAGTGGCACATTAGCTGGAGCGCTCACCAAGAAGTGCGTTGCTGCTAGTGCACTCACCGCAATCGTATTACTACTGCCGGTGATCGCAGCGCTCACCGTGTCGGTGGCAGTGATTGTCCGGTTGCCAGCAGTTCTGAGAGTCGCGCTGAACGTGCCTACGCCATTCGTTAGAGTGCTATCAGCGGGAAGTGTGGCATTGCCATCGGTGCTGGTGAAGTGGACCGTCCCCGTATAACTGGTCACTGTGTTATTGAATTGATCCTGAGCCGTCACCGTGAAGTTGAAAGACGAACCAGCCGCCGCGGACGCCGGCGCGCTCACCGCGAAATGCGTCGCTGCTCCTGCACTTACTGCAATCGTGTTGCTGGTACCGGTGATCGAGGCAGTTACCGTGTCGGTAGCCGTGATCGTCTGGTTGCCGGCTGTCTTGAGTGTTGCACTGAATGTGCCTGTGCCATTGGTTAAGGTGGTGTTCGCCGGCAACACCGCTGCACCATCAGTACTGGTGAAGTGGACCGTCCCAGCATAACCGGTGGCTATGTTGTTGAATTGATCCAGCGCGGTCACTGTAAAGCTGAAGGCTGAACCTGCGGTGGCCGAACCCGGAGCAGTCACTGCGAAATGCGTCGCTGCAGCTGCACTTACTGCAATCGTGTTGCTGGTACCGGTGATCGAGGCAGTCACCGTGTCGGTGGCGGTGATCGTCTGGTTGCCGGCAGTCCTGAGCGTTGCGCTGAATGTGCCTGCGCCGTTGGTTAGAGTGCTGTCCGCGGGCAGTATTGCAGCTCCATCGCTGGACGTGAAGTGGACCGTTCCAGCATAACCGGTCACGGTGTTGTTGAATTGATCCTTGGCCATCACAGTAAAGTTGAAGGACGAACCAGCGGTGGCGGACACCGGCGCACTCACCAGGAAATGCGTTGCGGAGCCGCTAGTGTTTGTCAAACTAAAGGTTGCGGAGCCTGGCACGCCTGTGCTTGTGGCTGTGACGTTATAAGCGCCCGCTGTAGTGTTAGCTGTGAACACTGAGGCGGTGGCAATGCCACTGCCGTTGGTTGTAACTGTCACGGTGTTTGTGGAGTTCGCGAAAGTTCCGCTCGCTCCGCTCGCCGGGGCAGTGAAGGTGACCGAGAGTCCGCTAACTGGAATCCCAGACTCAGTAACAGTAGCAGCCAGATTTGTAGCAAAGGCGCTGCCGACTGTTGTGCTCTGAGGCGTTCCAGCAGTCGCGGTGATCGTGTAATTAACTTCTACTGAACCGATGTCCACGGCTCCGCCAGTCTGGCGCGGGAAGCCAACACCGCGTTGATCGACTGGCAGGGTTTCTCCAACGTTCGCATCGTTATCGAGATCGAACGTATCTACCGGCAAATTGCCGATGCTACCGGTGTTAATCGCTGGACTACCAAGCAACAATAAATGTGTTTGGGTCTTGCCACCGTTGTTTGCCAATAGTCCGAGACCGGGGCTGGCAACGCCAACCTGGTTGTTGTTGACTCCGTTCGTCAAACCTCCTGAACCGCCGGTTCCAATCAGGTTAAACGAACTTGCGGCATCGACTGCGCCGCTGATGTCGTCCGCGCTATCGCTAGCACCATCCTCGTTGAAGTTGCCGGCGACGATCGTATTCTTCAACGTCACTGTGCCAGCCTGTACGTGAATGCCACCACCAGTACCCGTGATGTTGTTGTCTGAATCAGCCTTGTTGTTGGTGATCGTGCTGTTGATAATGGTCGCCGTTCCGCCTGCAACCGACAGGCCGCCACCATTAAGAGCCGCGGTGTTGCCGCTGATTGTGGTGTTGATGAGTGACAAGCTGGTTGCTGTTGCGCTGGAACGCACAGCGCCACCGTTGGTTGCTGCTGCATTGCCCGAAAGCGTTGAATTGACGATGGTCAGTGAGCCATCGTTGAGAATGGCGCCACCATCGTTCGCAGACGAGCCACCCGAGATGGTTAGACCAATGATGGCCACGGTCATCCCGGAATTGATATGGAATACGCGGCTGGCGTTATTGCCACTAACCGTTATTTGATTGGAACCTGCACTGATCGTCAGGTTCTTGTTGATCAGTATTTCACCTGTTGTCAGTGTGATGGTCTGCGGAGTTGCAAACACACCCGCTGAGTCGAAAGTGATAGTCGAGTTATCGCAAGCGTCGGCAATTACCTGACGCAGACTGCCGGCACCACTGTCAGCATTTGTAGTGACGAGGCTGCTCGCGCAAACCTGATGATCCTCGGTGTCAGAACTCGTGTTGAAATTAGTGTCACCGGGATATGTCGCAGTAAGTGTTCGTGGACCACCCGTAGTCAAGGTTATCGAACACTGACCTGTTGACACCGCAGCGCTGCAATTGTCAACACCGTCACTAACTGTAACGTTGCCAGTAGGCGTTCCTGCACCAGGAGCATTCACAGTTACGGTCCATTGCACCGTCACAGCCTGTCCTGGCGTTGAGGGATCTGGATTATCAGACGTGATCGTCGTAGTGGTATCGGCCTTGTTCACAGAGTGAGTCGTGGCTGGCGAAGAAGCGCTGCCATTGTAATTGGTGTCGCCGGCGTACGTGGCGGTCAGATTCTTGGAACCAGCCGACGTAAACGTGATATCGCACTGTCCCGTTGACACAGCTGCCGAGCACTGGTTTGTCCCATCGCTGACGGTTACGTTGCCGGTGAGCGCTGCACCAATGGCCCCGGGTGCGTTCACGGTCACGTTCCATTGGACTGTTACCGCCTGGCCCACAACCGAAGGATCCGGTAGGTCTGAGGCGATGGTCGTTGTGGTGTCGGCTTTTGCGACGGTCACCGAGTTCGCCGTCGCCGAGTTATTCCCTTCGCTGCTTTCAACTATCAAATTGTTGGGATCAATTTGCGCAATACCACCACCGGTACGTGGATTCTGATATGTACCCGTAGCCTGTGGCGTCGCACTGAAGACGACTTCAAAACTACTCGTGCCTAAGTCTGAATCAAAAGTGACGCTGCCGCCGTTCGCTGTACAGGTCAAATCGTTACTTACGATCGCACAGCTGATGTTCGCGCTGCCCGTAATGTTAGAAACGTTCTGGACCGTAGGCGTGCCGTAAGTCAAATTACTGTTCGGCAAGTTGTCTGTAATAATCGTTTGTCCGGTAGTGAATGTTGCTGGCGCACCCGAGTTGCTCGCGGTGAGCGTCCAATTCCACGACTGACCAGTTACTGCGGAGCCGCTAACGTTATTGGCTTTGGTGAGCGTGAGGTCAGAAGCTTCTGCAATGGCCCATTCTGAAAACGAACTGACTCCGCTAAGACTTACGAAATCACTTGCGGGGTTGACGTTACCACCCTGGGGCGTCCAAACGGTGCTAATGTTCTTCCACAGAATCAGTCGCGATTCGGTTATGGTCGCAAGTTCAGCGGGATCTTTATAGCGAAGTTTGAGAGTCGCCGAGATGCCGCTGCCACCCGTTGGCGTCAACGTGTAATCGCGCGGCACAACCTTAACCGTAGACGGGAAGGTTGGGGGAGCAGCTTTTACCAGATTGAAATCCATCTGAGTTGGCGCAGTCCCCGAGTTGATCGTAATCGTATTGTTCAGATTGCCAAAAGATCGCTCGATTACTCCCAGGTCCGTTCGCCTTACGGTCCCAACCACATCAGCAGTACCAATTGATGTGCCGCCTTGTTGAAGGACTCCGCCGGCCGCAACTGTGAAATCGGTAGAAAGGGTCAGTAGACCGCTTACTGACGCATCTACGGCACCGGCACCGTTATTCAGCATGACGCCGTTGCCATTATTGATGGTTAAGCCGCTGAAGCTCTTGGTACCGTCACCGAGAAGCACCTGTGGCAAAGCACCATTGAATGCCGTGGTCCCACTCGAGGCGCTGAAGTTCCCATTCGCTGTGAAACTTGCACCAACAACATTGAAGTTGTGAGATCCGTTAACAGTGTTTCCACCGTTGATTGTGAATAAGCCAAACGTACTCGTGCCGGCACCCGACAGCGAGTGGATTCCATCCGCACCGTTGGTAAACGTTGTAGTGAGTCCGGCCGCCTGAGTGAAAGTTCCATTATTGGTGAGGTCGTTTAGAATCGTGATGTCGCCGCCAGTGGGGTTTGAAATGTTTGCGCCGGCATTAATTTGCAGGTTGTTGAATTGCTTCGTAGTTGCACCGCTGATCGAACCTGAAGCGCCGGTAAAAATAATCGTTGAAGTGTTGCCTTGCATCGAGCCGGCACTGGTCACGAGGTTATTTTGAATCGTGGTTGTGGTGCTGGCGAAATTGGTTAAGCTGCTCGGGTTGTTCAACGTTAAGTTGAAGAAGGTTGTGTCACCAGAGAGAGCCTGGACTACTCCGTTTCCAACGAAATTGACCGTGCCGCTGCGCGGCACAAATCCGGCGGTGCCGACATTGTTGGTCCAGTTACCACCCAAGTTAAAACTGAAGTTGCTTGCGCTTACATCAAGCGCGGCGGCTGCAATTGTCAAGCCACCCGAGATGGACGTGTTACCCTGCAGGGTTTTCGTGCCACTGCCGGAGATTCGAAGTTCACTGTATGCAGGAGCGTTATTAACCGTCTGGCTAGCCGAGCCGAAGTAGTCAATAGTTAAATTCGTAAGAGTCTTATTCGTAATCGAGTATTGAGTTAAGAAATCAGGTGTGCCGGCAATGCGGGTAGCGCGCGCTGTGCCGGTGCCGGTCAGAGTTCCGGTGCCGCTAATGACTGTCGCCGCCACCGGTAAAAGGATGGCATTCGTTCCGTTGACATTAAGACTGCCATTAACCGCAAGGCTGTTGTTAAGCGTCAGCGGTTGAGTAGTGTTTGAATCCGTCAGATTGAAAAAAGTGATGTTGGTGCCGTTGCTGATGCTCTGGGAGCCGGTGCCATTAAAATTTACGGTGCTGGTGCCTGCGGTGAAAGCTCCATGGCCGGAAGCTAAATTAAAACTAAAGTTCCCAGCGACGTTGACTGTGCCGGTGTCTCCGACGAAGGTCCCGCCAGCAATCGTCCAATTTCCGGTAAGTGTACTTGTGGTGTTATTTGCTTTAAAGGCCGCCATGAGTGCATTCACGCAGCCGCCGCAAGGATTGTTTCCGCTGTCTAATATCAAATTGCCAATCGTCATGCTGCTGCCGGCAGTGTTGGTCCAGGCTCCATTCGTTGCAACATAAATGTCATGGCCGGTGAGATTGGTATTTGTGCCCTGTAACTGCACGCCGCCGGTCGCATTGATCGTTCGATTGCCCGCAACGTCTTGATCGATCCCCACATTAACTGCGATGCCACTGCCGCCGTTGGTGGCGGTGTTACTGGTAAAAGTGATGCTCGGAGTTGTGCCATTCAAAGTCAGACTGCCACCGCCGACGTAAATTCCCCCACCCAGGTTCCCCGCCGAATTGCTCGTGAGACTGGTGGTGGCCACCGTGGTGGGAAGAGACTCAACGAGGATCCCACCGCCATTCCCAGGGACTGCCTGGTTATTCGAGAAAGTCGTAGTGCTGATATTCGCCGATCCACTAGCGGCGAAGCTTCCAGGTGCGGCGAAAGCAAAGTTCACAAGATCTATACCACCGCCGCCCGAACCGACAGAGCCCGCCGTATTGTGGCTGAAAGTGGTTCCGCTTACCGTTAGAATGCCCGTAGCCGCAGAGTGCATCGGAGCCGAGGGCGTATACATTACACCGCCACCGCTGCCACCCTGTAGGTTGCCGGTGTTTGTGCTAGTTCGATCGGTATAGGCGCCCGGATTGCTGGTACCCCCCATGGTGCAATTCGTGACGTTCATGTCGCCGCCGGTCCACTGGATACCGCCGCCACCGATGTTTCCGCTCCCGAGTACTGTTACCTGGTTATTTGCGAGAACCACATTGGTCAGTGTCAGAACGTTGCCCTTCTCGCCGCCGATGATGCCGCCGCCGCCGATCGCCGAACCTGTGCCGGCCGCGGTCCCGTCGCGACCGCCAACCATCGTAAAGCCCGAGAAATTGTAGACCAGGTTTAGCGTGAATGGCTCATCCATGCACATCACGCGATCGCCATCGTTGGCTGGTCCGGTTCCGGTCTGCCGAATAATCGTGGTCGCGGCTCCCGCGCCGACGATCGACATGGTCTGGTTAGCTCCAAGGTCGCCCTGAGCGTTTCCATCACAACCTACAGCCCCGGTGCCGTTGATGGATAAGATGTAAGTGTTCGCCGCGAGATTGATCGTGGTGTTGTTGTTTGAAGGCAGATTGGCAAATTGGATGGCACCGCGCAGACTACAGTCATTGGCAGCTGCCGTGCACGCGGAGGCCGCTGTTAATCCTGCGCCCGAGGGGTCATCTGTACGGTCAACGGTAATCGTGGTATTCGGAGCGTTAGGAACGATGTTCACCTCAGAGCTCGAGGTGTTAAGGATCGCGACATCGGTTACACCGTTGAGCTTTCGCGGGAGAGGTAAAACCGCTACCGGCGTACTATCCGTTTCCAATGTCGCTATTTCTGTTGGGCCAGAAACTTCACCCTGAGCTTTACCATTGGGATCAACGGGCCGCATGATCTCGAGTTTGGGCTGATTTCCACTTAACAGCACCAGATCGTCAGTCTCGCGATACGAAAGGTTTGTTCGCAGCAACGGTTTTGACGAGGCCGAACTCCCGCCGGCAAAACTAGTTTCGGTAAATTTGCCAACATCACTCCAGCCAGCAGCTTTACCCGGTTGCCAACTCGGAACGGATTCTATGTCAATAACCTGACTGGTTCGATTGACCTTAAGTTTGCCTCGGGTTCGCTGGGCAGCTTCCACTTCGGTAAACTGTCGCGTATCGAGTTTCGAGTTACCAAAAACGTGGATCGTTCCATCATCTGACAAAGCGGCTATTTCGCTACGTCCGTCTCGATCCCAGGCAAACTCTCCCAGGGCCAGTCCACGCAGTCCTGCTCCGACGTCGAATCGCTCTACGCGCGCTGCTGTCGTCTCGAGGTGCTCTTTTCGACCCCATCCATGCACAACAAGTATCTCGCTACCCGCAGTCACGGCCACGTCCATAAACGGATCATCATCCAAACCGCCGAACTCGATTCCGCTGACGGGCTGTGTGAGCGATTGTTGGACCAACACGTTCGAGAATCCCTCAGCCGCATCATCAAATATCAATAACGAGTCACCACTTGGCCCAGAGACGCCGACAGCGATATCAGTAAACCCGTCGGCAGCTCGGAACTCTCCGGCAGCCAGAGCGGTTACTGAGCCTGGCAAATCGATGAGTTGTGGATCACCAAGTCGACCGGCGCCATCACCAGCCATCAGGTAGAGCGCTCCGCCCTTCGCAGCAAACAGAACGTCCTTCTCAGAATCGTGTGTAAAATTTCCTGTCACCAGGAAGTCTGGTGAAACAGGCACCGGATAAACATCGACCGCTGGGAGCAGCGAATCCGGGTTGTATCCCTGTTGCATTCTCACAAAAACCGAGTCGTCGGTCGGAGCGAATGCGTCAGGGTTGCCGCGCTGAAGTGTGATCAGACCGGTACCATTCGAAGCATATCCCGCAACGACATCGGGCGTACCGTTACGATCAAAATCAGCTGAGGCCAAGGCGCGGGCTTGTGCGGTACCTTTCTGCAAAGCGGCCGCTGCTTGCTGATCTCCTCGATAGCTAACACTCACCCCGCGTCCGTCTTGCAGATTCAGGAAAGGCTTGCCTCGACCGGCAGCATGTACAGTCACCTGTCCATTGGATTCCTTCATCAGGACGACGGAATTCCTGCTGCGGGAGACAGAAGCCTCAGACCTGACTCGCACGTACAGAGCTAGTGGCACTGAAACGACTATCAAACCAATCGTCAACAGTTGAAAACGGGTTCTGGTAATTTTAGAGAACCGACGGTGAGTCTGCTGGAGTTGATTAATCACGGGACGCATTGAGGAGCTCCTTGCCGAAAGCACTTGTTCCAGAGTTGGAATAAATGAGTCCGGTTACCTTCGGACGGCTGAGAAAACGTCAATTTAACGCTAGGAAATTCCGAGAAACGGAATCGTTTTAGGACCTTGTTACTTTACGTTGCGTCATTAAAGCCGTCAACAAGAATCGTGATTAAAACGGGGACGTAACGTCAGATGGACTTTAGACTTGGAAGCGTTTTTGCCCGACGACCGAGCTCGCACGCATGGAAGCAAAACGGTCGCCGCTAGAGAATAGTGCGGCTTACGCCTAACACGTCCCTAAAGGCCGCTGTTGGATGAGGTATGCCTCTATAGAGTGCACACCACGGCGAGTTGCCAAGGCAAAGACAGCTAATGGTCTTGCGTTGGAAGGCAGGATGATTTTTCAGCGAAGTGTGGCCCAGTTTGAAACTCAAACCGGGCCACTGCCGCTGAGTTGTCAGCGAATAATCACTTCTTGATGCTTATGTCGCCCCCTGGTCCAATAGGAATAATCGGATCAGCCGCTTCGCTGGCTCCGGGCTGGCTGTCATAGACAATAATGCCAGTCGTTTTATTCCAGATCTTGATTCGGAACTTATCGACTCCACCACCTCCGGGCAAACCTCCATCGATTACACTCACGATAAAGTCGTACCCTGAGACGCCATTGATCTTTCCGAATCCTCGGAACTGGGCCCGTGCCTTGTCTATCACGAGATAGTCGTAATTCAGCGCGTTAAAGTCGAGGTTACCAAGTAAGAAGTCGAGCTGCGACTCACCTTTCGGGTTTGTCGCACCTTTGAAGAACTTGGAGTTGAAGCCAAAACTCAACTTGCCCGCCATGAGGGGATCCGAAACCAGTGCACCCAGGGGTGAGTTGATCCAACCGCCGCCGATGGTGTACCCCGACGCTGGGTCGTAGACCACGACAAGTGCCTCAACGTCGTCCTGGGTATCCACCCAACTAGTGGCCCCCGTGTTGTCCGTCACCTTCAACGTGACCTTGTAAACCCCGGGATCCTTGAAGGTGTACGTTCCTTTCACTGTGCCGTTCTTTGAACCGACCGGCTCCGTAATAGTTGCACCGGTGGTGAGATCGTCGAATTGCCACGCCGCTGTGTGCTTTCGCCCCGGAACATCCCAGAACGTGCCGGTGAACGTGACTGCAGTATTTATCTTGAACGCCGTGCCACTAGTGGGCGAGATGATGTTATGCCCAACGTGTACCTCGACAGTCTTGGTTGTCGCGTTACCCGCACCATCTGTGCAAGTGACAGTGATTGTATAGGTGCGACCAACGCTGCCCCCGGCGCTTTCTGCACGCAATCGCACATGATGTTCATCAACGAACTCCCAGTCGGGCGAAGTATCACCATCACCCGAACCCTCAACGGGCTCGTTACTCGTGATGTTTGTAATCTGGCAATTCACGCCACCACATGAGTCCGTGGCCGTGTAGTTGATCGTTACATCACGCATCTTGTGATTCTTCGGCCAGAGCGAAGCCGGATCCGCCGCAAGTCCTGAGACTGTAGGTGGATTCGGATCCACGGTAGTCGTCGCTGTCTTCGAGTTGTTGCCCGGAACGTCGTCTGGGAAATCACTCGAAGCTGTTGCCGTGTTGCTGATTATGGTTCCACCGAGGGTGCCGGCGTTGATCTTGACAACCACTGTGATACTAGCTGTTTCTCCACCGCTTGCTGAGGCTTTGGTGAACATTAGCGTTCCCGTACCACCCGCCACCACTGAGTCTGCGCGACTCCATCCTGCTGGAAGAGTAGCGGACACAAACGTAGTGTTGGCTGGAACCGTGTCGCTAACTTTAGCGTTAGCGGCCGGCCCAGAACTGTTGTTTCTAAAGCCGATGGTATAGCTGATGTTCTGACCCACGCAGACAGGATCGGGAGTATCAGTCTTGCCTGTTATCTCCACATCCGCTGAGTCGTCATTCAGGATCGTTCCCGTGGCCGAATTAGGAGTGCCTACGCTGTAGCCTGCACCTGCTGCCACTGTCAGGATCACTGTCTCATCCGGTTCGGAAGTCATATCAGCAGACGGATTGACTGTCACCGTCGCAGTCGAATTACCTGCGACGAACGACACCGTGCCGTTGGGAGGTACAAACGTCGCTGCTCCAACCTGCGTGTAGTCGGTGTTGAAGGTCGCAGTACCGCCAATCGTGAAGTTCACCGTCAATGGACCGCCCGTCACGCCGTTGCGAGTGAACGTGTAGACCAGGTTCGTGGCCCCATCTTCTGCCACTGACAATGGTGAAACGGCGACTGAGACATCTGTGTCGTCGTTGGTGATCGTTCCCGTCGCCGAGTTGTTCAGCGCCGCAACGTTGTAACCAGTGCCTGCTGCTACCGTCAG
>DATIBX010000682.1:0-7078 GCA_035457105.1 Pyrinomonadaceae bacterium | reverse complement strand
CCAAACGATGCAGTCAGCCCTCCTTGACAGTCGGGCTACTGCCCCGAGCCTTTGTCATTCTCCGAGAAACACGGTCTGCGGAGCACCTTTCTTCTTCACATAGAAGACGAGCAGCTTCGCAGGTTTAGTGTCACTGGCATTGCGACTCACGCTGTGGACATCCGTGGGCGATTCGGAAAAAACCTCACCGGCATGAACTGTCTTAGGGCTTTCACCTTTCACTTGAGTAATGATAGTTCCCTCGAGCACGTACACAAACACGTCTGCGTTATGTCGATGGGGTTGCGAAACTTCGCCAGGAGCGAAGTCGACGGTTTCGATCATGCCTTCCTTTCCGGGCACGTCAGAAAGATCTTTGGTCATCAAAGTTGTCGGTTTCCCGGCCTGGTGATGCGCGTGGCTGAACCCTGCTACGCTGCTAACAACCAGAATGGTGCTAACCGCTATTAATAGAAACATTCCGTTCTTGTTCATTGTTTGGTCCTTTCAACCGTTGGGCCTGTCTGTTTCTTGTTGGCCCACGCCGTCTGTGCTAATAAAAAATTACACGTTCCGTCCAAAGCGGGGTCATCAGTCATTATGATCCCTGCCTCACCGTTCGACCTCCGCATGGTTTCGACGGAACCGCAGTGCATCCAGGCTGAAGGGAAAACGTTCGCAATTAGCCAGCAGCAACGCCGCTCCCACCCCGGTAAAGACTGCAAAATTCAGTGGCGCCTTAACTCCCAATGCGAGCGTCATTGCCGTCGCGAACGTCAGTAACAAGAGGCTGGTTAACAGCGCGGTGACGCGTGTGTGCCAGCCGGCGATTAGAAGAAGACCAAAGAGAGTCTCAGCAGCAGTAGCGAGCACTCCCAGCACCGGGATCAGTTTCGCTGGCACAAACCAATTGAGACTCTGCGTGTATTCCAGGAACCGAGAGAAATTTCCCCACTCGACATTCGGTTGTCCAAATGGTCCCCACAGACCGAGCCTGTCTGCCACGGCCGAAAGAAACCCCAGGCCGAGCGCGCAACGCAAAAACACTGAACTAAAGGTCTTTAGAGACAAACTGTCTTCCTGTTTGTTATTACTCATTTCTAATCTCCTCCATCACTTTCAACAATAACAGGAGTACAACACGGCGCTTAAAATGAGTCTATTGGACGATGGTATCGATCAATACCTTGGTATCACCGTGTCCACAGACCGATACCAAAGTCTGATAGACAATCATCCTGGAGAGGAGCATCCTACTTATTGGTCTAGGAGCAACGTTCTCCATTCCTTGCGGGGTACAAGTCCGTGGGGTCAAGAAAAGAAACGACATGACAAAAATCAGAAATATTTTGCGAGGCATTGTTGATGGATATACCCACACTCATATCGGTAGTCGATGATGACGAGTCTGTGCGCGAGTCATTGCCCGACCTGCTGAAGGAGTTCGGGTTTGCCGCTCAGTCATTCTCATCGGCAGAAGAGTTCCTCACGTCGAATTACCTTCACGAAACAAAATGCCTTATTCTCGACGTGGCCATGCCCGGTCTAAGTGGTCCCGACCTCCAGCTGGAATTAAAACGGCGCCAACATGAGATTCCGATAGTCTTCATTACAGCGCACATTGATGAGACGGTTCGCGCTAAGCTGATTTCAAAGGGTGCGGTCGAGTGCCTGTTCAAGCCATTCAGTGATTCAGAATTGCTTGACGCTCTCAAAAACGTACTCGCACGGAGTTCACTTATTTGAGTACTTTATGAGTTCTGCCGGCGAGTCAGGTGCAACGCACGACAAACCAATCGTTTTTGTGGTGGACGATGATGTCTCCGTGCGCGAATCTCTGGAACTGCTGATCCAGTTTGCGGGGTGGCAGCCGGAGACATTTGCATCTGCCGAAGAATTCCTGGTCCACCCACGTGTTCTGACACCAAACTGCCTCGTTCTCGACATTTCGCTTCCAGACCTCAACGGCCTCGAACTACAGAAACTGATCGGGACAGATCGCACCGACATGCCGGTCATATTCATCACTGGCCACGGTGATGTTCCAATGACTGTGCAGGCAATGAAAGGCGGAGCCGTCGAGTTTTTGACAAAACCAATAGATGACGACGCATTACTGGTCGCGATCAGAAGCGCCATTAAACGCAGCGAGGCGGCACTTGACGAGCAAGCTGAATTACAGGTGCTCCGTGACTGTTACGCAACGCTTACACCTCGCGAGCGTGAAGTCATGCGGCAAGTAGTTTCGGGGATGTTGAATAAACAGATTGGTCTAAAACTTGAGATCAGCGAAATCACGGTGAAAGCGCATCGTGGGAAAATGATGCAAAAGATGAAGGCTGACTCTGTCGCCGACCTTGTTAAGATGGCCGTACGTCTCGGCCTCACACCAGCACGCAATCCCTGGCACGTCTCGCGCGACTCTTGACTGAAGTGTAGACCGAAAGAGTTCAGCGTTCATTTCGCAAATCGATGCTCGAGGATCACCACAAACCTTCTCATACAGACGCTTCTGCCGCTTGAAGTGCGGCATTCAGTGCCTCAAGCAGAACTGTCTCGCTGAATGGCTTGAACAAACAAGCCACGGCGCCCTGTTTGAGTAACCCGCGGCGAACGTTCTCATCTCCGTGGCCCGTGATGAAGATGATAGGAATCTCTTGTTGCCTACGCCGCAATTCTACCTGCAGGGTGGGTCCGGTCATGCTCGGCATGTCGACGTCGAGTAACAGACACCTGGTTTGGTGGATCGAATCGGACGCAAGAAACTCTTCCCTCGACGAAAACGCCTGAACTGCAAAGCCAAACTCCATCAATAAGTTTGGTAGCGATTCCCGCACAGACTCGTCGTCATCGACAATCGTTATTAGTGGACCCATGATCATGACCCGTTCACGTTCGTCAAAGCAGACATCCGTAGTCTGCCAGGATCGGAAGTCTGCGCGATACCCGCCGATGCGGCCGGAATAGAAAAGGAAAAAGTGGCCCCTGGACCATCATTCGGTGATGCCCAGATACGGCCATGATGGCTCTCGATAATACTGCGACTGACGGACAGGCCAATCCCCATACCGCTGCTCTTGGTTGTATAGAATGCTTCGAAGAGACTGTTGCCTGCCTGGGGTTCGAAACCCACGCCCGCATCTTGTACGGTCAGACGCACGTGATCATTTTCATCTCGTTCAGTTCTTATCACCATTTGCCGCGGACGATCATCGACCCCGCTCATCGCATCTGAAGCATTCAGCAGCAGGTTCAGAATTACCTGCTGGAGCTGGACACGATCGCCGCTGACGAGTGGAAGATCGCCGGCGAGTTCTGTCCTCAGAACCACTTGGCTTCTTCGAAGTTCACTCAACGACAGAGCAATTACCTCTCGTATTGCCTCATTCAGATCCACCGATTCAGTGGCGACTTCCTTCTTGCTAAAGAGTACGCGCAATCGCGTCACCACCTCGGACGCACGGTTACCGTCGCGAATTGTGCGGCGAGCGGTTTCACGCGCGCCGTCGACGTTGGGCGGATCGGCGGCTAGCATGCGCATGCAAGTACTGGCGTTGGTGACAATGCCGGACAGCGGTTGGTTAAGTTCGTGAGCGATTGATGCGGTCAACGTTCCAAGGCTCATCACCCTGGCCATATGTGCCAGTTCCGATCGCGCCTTGTCGCGGGCCTCTTCCGCCAACCTGCGGGCAGTTACATCCTGAACCACAGCGATGTACTCGATCTGACCGTGCTGGTCCCGGGTCGCGTGGGCGACAGCGTGGATGTACTTGATCGAGTGGTCAGGCATAATCAGACGGTACTGCCATTCAAAGTCGTTGCCGCCATTTGATTCCTGGTCCACCATTTTCATTTTCTCGATCAAACTAACGTCTTCCGGATGGACTCGAGTACGGATTAGTTCGAGCGTCACTGGCACGCCGATCTCGAGCTCGTAGATACGATAGAGCTGCTCTGACCACGTGATCTCGTTTGTAGCCACGCGCCAGGAAAAGCTGCCTATTTGACTGAGCTGTTGACCCTCAGCGAGAAATGCCTCGCTACGCCGCAAAGCTCTCTCTGCTCGCTTTTGTTCGCTCAAATCGAGCACGCAAGCGACACCTTCGTTCCCACTTGCTTCGAAGAGTGCGCCGCCGACAAGTACAGACACTCTGCTGCCATCTTTTCTGAAGTACTCCTTTTCGAAGGGTTGAAAGAGGCCGGTTGCCTTTAAGTCAGCTACTGCGCGTTCGTCATGACTACGCCATTCGGCAGGCGTCAGGTCCGTCCAGCGAACGCGACCAGAGGCGAGATCTTCTGGGTCGTATTGCACCATGCGGAGAAATGCTTCGTTGGCACCTGTGATTGAACCGTCGAGATTCCACATGACAATTCCTACAACATTGGCCTCTACCAGACGCCGGATCTTCGCTTCTAACCCTCTTGCCAATTCACGGACTTCTGCTTCCGCCTTTTCGCGCTCGGACACCTGGAATTTGAGGTCTTCGATATGAATCAGTGCTTGATAAGCTGAAGAAGCAAATTTCCCTAGGGAGGCCATGACCCGGTCATCTTCTGCGTCGAACTTACGACGGTCGCTGTGCATGATCGACCAGATGGTTCCGACCGCTTCGCCGGCGACGTAAAACGGGACTAGCAGGCATTCTTCAGCTGACGGAATTACTGGCTGCAAATAGGGGTAGCGCCGTTCAAAGTGTTTGAATAACAAAGTACGATTTTGATCTAGCACGTCTCCGCAGGGACCGAAATTGCGCGGGGTGCCGCCTCCGACGTGTGGATTCCACATGCCTACGATAGCTGGCCAATAGAAACTCTTGCCACAAACGTCCGGCGTTTTGCCATCCTTCGTCAAGAGGCTAAGGCCAGCGGAGTCACACTGAGTGATCTCCAGAATCGTCTCAGCTAACGTTTGCAGTATCGTTCCCGGCGAATCGGCTAATGCACTCACCAACTTAACGAGCGCGCGGTTCTCCTTTTCATAATCAGGTGGACGCGCATGGCGATGCTGCAACTCCTCAGTGCACAGGATCGACTCGAGTGGAACCTCGCTATATGGAACTGAAGTCTCGAGTGGAACATCCGTTTTCGGTTTGGCAGGTCCAGGCATGTTTCCACCTCCAAGCAGAACTTGTGCGCTCGAGTCGAGCGTCAAGTTGATGTCCATAGCGCACCGAGCAGAGCGTTTGGCAACGGTGATTTCGTTCGGATCGCGGTCCTATGGAATTTAGGATGCACCTCTCAAGGACGATTGTCCATCATACTTTGGTATCGGTCTGCAGCCCCGACTAATGCCAGAATATTGGTCGATACGAATTAAGGTGAAATACACTCACTGCGTTACCCCCGAAGAGTACGCAGGGCCTTTCCTTAATCTGCATCTAGTCGGCCTTAACCGGAACGGCGCTCACTCTTGTTGATCAGGGACATTGAGCGCCTGCATCCAACCATGCTTTGAAATTGCTGATCCATTCCGCAGACCATGGATTGCCGGGAGGCATCGTACCTGCCGAGACCTGCTCATAGATTTGCTGCGCCCAATCGTGGACGCTCTTGCAATCCCCAAGGTCCATATCGCCGCCCGTAAGTTTCTTCATGTGTTCTATATCTGTCTCAGTGAACTGCTTTCTTACCTGATCCCAGGTGACTTGTGTGGTGCTCATATTGACCTCCTGATTTTCATCTAACGATCCCGTCTCCATCCGTTAGCCGGAGTAATCACGGGTGGCGACGATCGTAAGATACTGGATAAGTAAGCCCGCGAAATCTAATCATCGGATCTGCCGGTTCGATGCCGTCGGGGAGCAAAGATGGAAGAAACAGCAATGCCCGTTGCGTCGCATCCGAGTCGGGAACGACCGAGATGACCTCTATTGTTCCAAGTTCAATTGTTTTGTTTGTGTCGGCCCACGGGATCGAGGGATCCTCGAGGTTGTCGCCGGGCACGGGGAGTTGCAGCACGAACTTAAATCTAACTGGCCCTTTTCCGACACGAGCCCGAATCTCGTCAATAAGATAGTCATGCGAAGCTTTCGCAACCTCTTCTTTCGACAGGAATTGTTTGCCAGTTTCCGGAATTATCTGATAGCGCCCGAACGTGGCTTTACCGTCGGCGGCGATGAACTTAAAAGTACTGACGCCGAAGTATGCAATGGTCCCGTAACTCACCGGTGGTGGTCCAGGATTGGTCGCAAAAGGCTTCGCTTCAGGATGGGCCTCCAGATATTTCTGGATCGGTGTTGGTGCAGCGACCCCGGGTCCACTTGCTATTACAGCCAGGATGAATTGACGCATGTCCTCGCCAGTCTTTGCCGGGAATCCGTTTAAGGAATGAGTGACCAGGTCGGTATCTGTACCGTCGGGTAAATGAAACTTGATCGCCATTCCATGGGGACGAGCTTGTGGCGCCACGTCCGGCAATGTCGGAATTCCGGTGTTATCGGAAAAACGGACCGTGATTTGGACCGAGTGCTTGAAATGCGGGGCTTTGCTGAGCCCAGCAGCTTCTGGGGTTGGCTTAAATGTGCCCAACAATACGATACCTTTGGCATGGGTCGCTCGGTTTGTGGTCTGCTTTCCAAAAGCACCATTAAGAGCATCGACAAAATCTCCTGGAGTGATCCGAGGTGTCGGCTCAGGCGTCTGCCCGTATGTTCTCGCCTGCCAGCCCGGTACGATAATTAATAACACCAAAAAAATAATAGCTGGATAAGTGTTTGAGAGTTTAATTGTGCTCACGCGTGTATCTCCTCTGTCTTTGTCACTTTCGCAGCTAATGCCTGGAGCTTCGTATCAAGCACTTTGGCCGCGGCTAAGAGTGGTTCGTTTTCCTCGACAACCATAAGCGATGACGGCCTTACGTATGTCAGACTGCTTTGATTATCGTCTTCTTCAATGATTATCAGATCAACCGGCGCAAAAAGACCGGCTGTTAAATCATGACGCAACATGGTGATCGCCAGGAGCGGATTTCCGATAATGACGCGCAATACTTTTTTTCGAATCTGGACCTTCTTGATCCATGCGCCATGGTTCAAGAGCGCGAACAAGATGAAACCACTCGGACCCACATGTGATTCCACTTCCGCTTTGTACGAATCCC
>DATIBX010000681.1:0-9736 GCA_035457105.1 Pyrinomonadaceae bacterium | reverse complement strand
CCCCCCCACTCCAAATATATGAAACTCATTATTCTTGCTGCTGGGTATGCGACGCGTTTATATCCACTCACGTTAACGCAACCGAAACCACTGCTCGACGTGGCTGGTAAGCCAATGCTCGAACATGTCCTGGATAATCTTTCAACGATCCTGCACATCGATCAGGCTTACATTGTTACGAACGCGAAGTTCGCTGGTCACTTTCAGCAGTGGTCCGAAAATTATCACAGCGGACATCATCATTTCGGATTCAAGATCGTAAATGATCAAAGCACAGATGATAAAAACAAGCTCGGTGCGATTGGCGACATGCATTTGGTCCTCGACTCGCATCAAGTAAACGACGACATCATCGTAGTTGGTGGTGATAACCTGTTCAGCGACGATCTGGTTGAATTTGGTGAATTTTGCAAACAGAAAAACGCGCCCGTCTTAGCAGTTTACGATGTGGGTAATCTCGAGGAGATCAAGAAGTACAACTCGATCGAAATTGATGACGAGGGACGCATCACTTTCTTTGAGGAGAAGCCGGCCGAACCGAAAAGTACCCTCACCGGAATTGCCTTGTACTATTACCCAAAATCCAGTTTGCCGCTAATTCGCCAGTACATCTCCGAAGGTAACAATCCTGATCAGCCCGGACGCCTGGTCCAATGGATGTATCAGCGCCTTCCTTTCTATACTTGGAAAGTGCCCGGAGTATGGTTTGACGTCGGTTCAAAAGAGACATTGGAAGAGGCGCACCGGGTTTTTTCCAACCTGCCTTGATTCTTTTCTCCGTAAACATTCAGAAGGGGATTTAATCTCTCGAACTAAGGTCCGGTGAGGAATATCGCCACTCGACGGTCTTGCGCTTTTCGATTGAGAGCTAACTGGTGGTCCTTCTCTGTGCCCTCTCAGTGTTCTCAGTGCCTCTGTGGTGAAGTCTTGGGCCATCTTGCCAACCACAGAGTCACCGAGGGCACTAAGGTTGCACAGAGAAATCCTGAAAAAATCAACCCATTCGCTAAGTTAGTCAGAAGCTGCGAACGCGAGAATTACGGAGAACTTAGCCAGGTGGGGCGGGATGATTCGTAGGATTTGATAAGGGATTCGTGCTTTAGTGTTAGGCCAATATCGTCCAATCCTTCAAGCAGACAATATCGCTGAAAGTCTCCTACCTTAAACTCGCTTGAGAAACCACGGCCATCTTCGATCGTGAGTTTTTCAAGATCAATAGTTAACTGATAGCCTTCATTGGCCAGTGCTCGACTCATCAGCTCTTCAACTTCAGAATCGGGGAGCGTGATGGGCAGCATCCCGTTCTTGAAGCAGTTGTTTGAAAAGATATCGGCAAACGACGGCGCAATGATCACGCAAAAGCCGTATTCAGACAGCGACCATGGCGCGTGTTCGCGTGATGAACCGCAACCAAAGTTCTTGCCGGCTACCAGGATTGATGCACCTTGAAAACGAGACTCGTTGAGGATGAACGAAGGGTTCGGTTGACCGTCAGCAAGGTAACGCCAATCGAAGAAAAGAAATTGTCCAAAGCCGGTTCGTTCGATCCGCTTCAAAAACTGTTTCGGAATGATTTGATCAGTATCGACGTTCGCTCGATCGAGCGGCGCTACCAATCCGGTATGTTGTCGAAAACTATTCATGGTCTCAACTGTTAAGATCTAAAGTCCCACTCTCGAACATCGGTGAAGTGACCTTTGATAGCGGCAGCTGCTGCCATCATCGGACTGACGAGGTGTGTACGCCCTCCGCGGCCCTGGCGTCCTTCAAAATTTCTGTTACTGGTGGATGCGCACCGCTCACCGGGTTGCAGAATGTCGGGATTCATTCCCAGGCACATCGAACAGCCTGCTTCGCGCCACTCAAAACCTGCTTCACTAAAAATTCGATCAAGGCCTTCGCGTTCGGCCTCGAGTTTTACCGAATGCGATCCCGGAACCACCATCGCGTTCACCGAATCGTCTACTCGGTAGCCTTTGACAACTCGAGCCGCCGCGCGCAGGTCTTCAATGCGAGCGTTTGTGCACGAACCGATAAAGGCGCGATTGATAGCAATATCTTGAATTCTGGTGCGGGGACGTAAGTTCATGTACTCCAGCGCCCGCTCGGCAGCCTGTCGATCAGCATCATTCTGAGCTTCTGCCGGGTCAGGGACATAACTGGTAATTGGGACGACCATGCCCGGACTGGTTCCCCAGGTCACGAAGGGTTCGAGCGCGGCTGCGTTGATTGCGACTTCTCGGTCATAAGCCGCATCCTCGTCAGTGGCAAACTTTCGCCAACTCTCCACCGCCTCGACCCATTTTTCACCCGAAGGTGCGAAAGGTCGACCTTGCAGATAATTAAAAGTGATCTCGTCAGGAGCAATCATTCCCGCTCGAGCGCCAGCTTCGATACTCATATTGCAGAGTGTCATCCTGCCTTCCATCGACAACGACCGAATTGCCGGCCCAGCGTATTCGATTGCGTATCCCGTAGCGCCGTCGGTACCTATCTTCCCGATTATGCCCAGCGCCAAATCCTTCGCTGTAACGCCCTCAGGCAAAGCCCCGGTGACGTTTATTAGCATCGTTCGCGGTCTGTTTTGTGGGAGGCACTGGGTGGCGAGCACATGTTCGACCTCACTGGTTCCAATACCAAATGCGAGTGCACCAAATGCGCCGTGGGTGCTCGTATGACTATCGCCACAAACAATGGTCATGCCTGGTTGTGTTAGACCAAGCTCAGGACCAATAACGTGCACTATTCCCTGTTCGCGGGAGTGGATGTCGAAGAGTTTGATTCCGAAGTCGCGACAGTTGTTCCTGAGAGTTTCTATCTGAGTCGCAGCAATCGGATCGGTAATGGGAAGACTCCGGTCAGTGGTCGGAACATTATGATCGACGGTTCCAAACGTCAGATCCGGTCTGCGTACTCGACGGCCGGCCTGGCGCAGTCCCTCAAACGCCTGAGGTGAAGTGACTTCATGAATCAGGTGGAGGTCAATATAAAGAAGTGTGGGTTCATCGTTCGCCTGACGTACGACGTGCGCTTCCCACAATTTATCGAACAAAGTTTTCATAAGAAAGAAAGATTTTGGGTCTTTGAGCTTTGATCTTTGGCCTTAGAACTTTGTGCGGGACCTAACCACACAAAGTACAAAGCTCAAAGACCAAAAGCCAAAGACCAAAAGCCTAATTACACAGCATGATAAGCGTGACGCATATCAACAACCTCGGTCACTGCTTCTGATACGAGTTCGCCAATCTCAGAGGTGTTGGCCACATAGCCACCAGTACCCGCCGCTATGTCAGGCGTGCGATAACCCGCTTCTAGTACATATCCAATTGCTTGCTCAATATCAGCTGCGTCCTGATCCAATCCAAATGAATATCGCAACATCATCGCGGCTGACGCAATTGCACCGAACGGGTTAGCGATACCTTTCCCGGCAATGTCCGGAGCGGAACCATGTACTGGCTCATAAAGTCCCACGTCTCCACCGATTGTCGCTGACGCCAACATTCCGAGTGATCCAGTGATGACCGCTGCCTCGTCTGAAAGTATGTCGCCAAAAAGATTTTCGGTCAGCAGCACGTCAAAACGTCGTGGGCTCGAGATCAAGTGCATCGCACACGCATCTACGTATAAGTGTTCCAGCGTTACGTCCGGATAATCCTGGGCCACACGCGTCACCGTTTGTCTCCACAATTGCGAGGTCTCGAGTACGTTCGCTTTATCAACTGAAGTGACTTTACCTCTTCGTCCACGTGCAGCCTCGAATGCAACCCTGGCAATCCGTTCAACTTCCTCGACTGAGTAACGCATCGTGTTCACAGCCGACATCGATTCGTTAGCACCTGAGATGCCTCGCGGTTCTCCGAAATAGAGTCCTCCGAGCAACTCGCGAATGATGAGGATATCAGCGCCGCTACCAATCTCCGTCCTGATTGGAGAGCAAGCTGCGATTGCTGAATACGAGACGGCTGGCCGTAGGTTTGCGTAACCACCGAGCGCTCGTCTAAGCAACAGCAAACCCGCTTCGGGTCGTTGGTGAGCCGGCAACCGATCGTATTCCGGCGCGCCTACTGCACCTAACAAGACCGCGTCGCTTGCAAGGCACGCATCAAGAGTGGTACGTGGCAACGGTGAACCCGATTGACGTATTGCCGTGCCACCGATGAGGTGCTCGTCAAACTCAAAACGGTAACCTTGGATACTCGCTATAGTCTGCAAGACCCTTACGGCTTGTTCCGTGACTTCAGGACCAATTCCATCCCCTGGAAGAACTGTAATTCGCATTTTCATACGACCTCTTGAAAAGTGATAGCTGTTTTGACAAAAGAAGCCTTGTCCTTTGATTCTGCTAACCTATTGAAGCAAAGTCGCAGTTTCAAAGCACAAAGCTTGATATTGATTAACTCAAACGCTATTAAGCACTACAACCTGCGTTCAGGCGGCTGCCCCGACCGCTGTATCTTCATCTCGCGCTCGCCCCGGTGCAGTAAGCAACGAAAGCAAATCCTGATCGTAAATTCTCTTTTTCCGATCAGCTAACGAGGTGAAACCTTCGTAAGCCATTTCAAGTTCGGCAGGCGAAAGGTTGTAGCCTAACTCTACGTAACGAAGAGAAAGAGCATGCCGGCCCGAATGCTTTCCTAACACGAGGGCATTGGTTGGAACGCCAACCGACTCCGGAGTCATGATCTCGTAACATAAAGGATTATTGATGACGCCGTGTTGATGAATGCCGGCTTCGTGGGCGAAAGCGTTACGCCCAACGATGGCTTTGTTGGGTTGGACGTCGAAGCCGACAATTTCAGATAGCAGTCGACTCGTTGAATAAAGCTCGTTCGTAACAACGTTTGTCTTGAAAGGGAGACGATCGGCTCGAACATGCAAAGCCATCACAATCTCTTCCAGCGAAGCGTTGCCGGCTCGCTCTCCGATGCCGTTAATCGTGCACTCTACCTGTCGCGCCCCCGCTTCAATTGCAGCGAGACTGTTCGCGACGGCAAGACCGAGATCGTTGTGGCAATGAACGCTAATCACGACGTTTCGATCTCTCACTACTCGCTCTCTTATCTGTTCGATAAGACGCGAATATTCGATTGGGGTGGTGTAACCAACAGTATCCGGGATGTTCAGTACTGAGGCGCCAGAGTCGACAGCAGTCTCCAACACCTGGCATAGGTAGTCGATGTCGCTTCGTGTTGCGTCTTCGGCTGAAAACTCAACCTCGTCCGTAAAGTTTCGGGCCTGGCTGACGGCGGCGCGCGTCATCGCTATAACTTCTGCTCGACTCTTCTTCAGTTTATGTTCGAGGTGAATGTCGGACGTTGCCACGAAGGTGTGAATACGAGGTCTCACCGCGCCTGCGAGTGCTTCGGCTGCTCGCGCAACATCCTGTGGCGCGGTGCGACAAAGGGCGGCGACGCCCACCTCTCGACACGAGGCGGCCACGGCCTTAACTGCGGCAAAATCACCTGCTGACGCGATCGGGAAACCGGCTTCGATGATGTCCACTCCGAGATCCTGGAGTTTGAAAGCCATCTGCAGCTTTTCATCCAGGTTCATTGAACAGCCGGGTGATTGCTCACCATCGCGTAACGTCGTATCGAAAACTCTTACATATTCTTGTGGCATCAGCATCCCTCTCCTCCGGGCAAGCGACTCAAAATCCTAGGGAAATTGCCAAATAAAGTCAAAGTTATAATCTTTATAGAAAGATAAGCGGCTGTGATACCATAACAAAGACTTGAGGGGCAGATAATCTTTGGGCCATCCGGGGTGACGGAAAGGCCCAATTCTGGGACCAAACTGATGGATGTCAATCAGCTCGAAGTACTGATCGCCGTGGCGAAAGAACAGAGTTTTTCTCGCGCGGCGCAGACCCTAAACCGGACCCAGCCGGCAGTTAGCCAGGCGATTCGTCGCCTGGAGGCCGAACTGGGCGAGCCCTTGTTTGATCGGTCCTCAAAAGACGGGACTCTAACCGCTGCTGGACGCGTGTTGTTGGATTTTGCCGAGCAAATGCTCAACTTGCGACATGGTGCCCATCGCGCAATCAAAGAGCTGAAGGACTTGCAACATGGCAAGCTTGCTCTCAGTGCCAACGAATACACGGTGATGTATTTGTTGCCTGTGTTGACTGTCTTTCGGGCACGTCATCCACATATCAAGGTTGAAGTGAAGCGGAGTTTGGCGAGCCGCATCGCGTCTGAAGTGCTCGGCCGCGGAGTTGAGATTGGGGTTGTATCTTTCAAGCCAACTGATCAGGCCATCGCCTCGGTTCCGATAGTTATGGACGAGCTGGCGTTGATCGTCGCGCCCAACCATCCGTTGGCCCAGAAAACAACTGTGTCTGTCAGAGAGCTTGGCGCAGAGTCCTTCATCGCGCACAACGTATCTTCGCCGTATCGAGAACGCGTCGTGAAGACTTTTGAGAAGTACAAGACGCCGCTGAATATTTCGATGGAAATGCCGACGTTGGAGTCGATCAAGCGGCTAGTAGAGCAAGAGATGGGAGTGGCGCTTGTACCACGCTTGACGGCGCAAATTGAGATAGGTCGCCAACAGTTGGTAGCGATAACAGTGAAAGAGATGCGTTTAGAGCGAAGGCTGCAGTTGATTTATCGCCGAGGCGCCACACTTTCGCACGCCGCTAGGGCATTTCTGCGGGTCGCCAAGGATTCGAATTAGTTTTGTGCACATGACTGCTGTACTGGTACCAAGGGTCAGTACCGATTCGCGGTAGCGCCAAGCGTGAGAAACCTTGCATCGAGGAGACAAATAATTTGACGATTAGGGACGGCCAAACTCTTTATCTCCGTGCAACCTCGGTGTTCTTTGTGTCTCGGTGGTTAGCGCTGGTTCAGACTAAGGGCCCAGCTTTAACTGGGTCAACCACCACAGAGTCACAAAGAACACTGAGAAAGCACAGAGACTCGGGTGAGTCCCGAGTTATCGTCAAATCATAATCAGCTCGAGTCTCACCCGACGCTACCGCGAATCGGTACTGACCTTTGCTACGCCCGACTCTTCACACTAACTCATCGCCCAGGAACGTTGCTGATGCGCTTTGCATACGCCTCGAAATCACCAGTGTAATAGAGTCGAATCAGATCTTTTTCGAGTTGATTGAATGAAGCCGTTTGGTTTGGACTTGCGGTGCGCACTTCCTGCAAGCGATTTCGAATCTCTCGAAATATCTTTTCTTTGAGCCAGTAACCGTGATCGTATCTTTCGCCGATGGAAGATGCTGACGCGAGCTTGTCGATTTCCGGCGTCGTTAATCCACGCTTCCATGCAGCACGATAGACAGTCAGTCCCTCCTGGAAAGATTGATTCGAGATTGTTGTGAAGACTTGATTCAGACCCTTCCAACCAACGGCGTGTGTATCAATCAAAGCTACTACGTCCGGGTGCGGATTAGCTGCAGTCTTGTAGTCGAGTAACGAGACGCGCAGATCAATTTTGCGATCACCGTCGTAGTCGTATTCAACTGTGTCGAGAAATCCGTTGTTGTCTGTGTCCGTATACTTAACTACTTCTTCGACTTTTGGCGCCAGCGGTTTTGGTGAGGGAGTTTTGACGCCACCGTGATATTCAGCATTCTTATCTACGGTCCAGGCGCCCCATTCAGCTCCTGCTAAGTGGAGTTTTCGATCGAACACGCCTACATATAAGTTGCCATTGCCGGAATTATCTTCGTCAAACTCTCCCCGATCACCAAGCGAGTCTGACTGGGGATGACCATCCAGACCGGGCTTCTCGTTCTCGGCAGCCATTGCTTGCTCGGCATAATTGCCCCGGCGCCAGCGTTTGGTCGAGTAGATGTCGATGTCCTTTGGTCCACCAAAGCCGTGCATCGGGTAATACATCTCAACGCGTTCCCAACGGTGATCATCATCATCTTCGTCGAATACGAAATACATATTTGCCCATTTGGCATTAAAAAATGAGTCGTAACTCTTCTCGTGGGGCATATACATCAGCTCGTCGATCTGTCGCCAATTGTTGAATTGGAAGCAGCCGTCGAATTTGGGATTGCCTTTTAGCGCCGGGTATTTGTGAACAAATGAGCGGTAGGGAACGCCAGGACCACCTGAACCGCGCAATGACATGTCGTAGTCAGTTTCATTGTCCTTGGTCGAGTCGTTGTCGAGATCAAAAGTAACGAACGCCTCACTCAACAGGCCGGTGAGGACGGTCTTGTCTTTATCCAGCGGTGGTACCGGGTCGAGCCAGCGCATGGCCATTTCGCTCAGACCGTCGCCGTCGAAGTCGAAGAAGGCAAAAGGATTTTCCCAGTTCAGACGCGGATCGGATAAAGATTGTGGCGGACGATGGACTTTCAGGAAGATGGCGTTCCCATTGTAATCGGGCAGCCAATCGTCGGCTCCGGTGTAGGCCCAGTTGTCGTTGTCAAAGTCGAATTTGGTCCAATCGAGATAACCAAGCACCCCGTCCTTCTCGACATCAATGAAAACCATCCAATGTGATTGAGCTGTGCCGTACTTATCTGGCGTCCAATCGGCTGGTTGCGTGTCAAAGGCTTCCAGATCTGCTTTGCCGTCACCGTCGTTATCGGCCCATTTAATGCTTATATCGAGTGGCCCATCGTAAAGCCCGTCGCCGTTTCGATCGATTTGAAGAACATCGTTGACCTGGTCGCCGCGAGTATCAGATGGCTGCATATCGCCGTTCTCATCGAGCCAGCGCACTCGCTTTCCGTTCCACCAGCGTTCGATGATGTCGGGTTTGCCGTCTTTATCCACATCGATTCGCACGATCTCATCCGAAGGTGTAGCGGACTTCAACGCGGTTCGGCGCAAGTCGGATTGTTGTTGGGCGGAAACGGAGATGAGTTCAAGGTTGAAACAAAAGAACAGGAGCAGGCTTAAACGGACCAGATTGGAACGACGCATCAATACCTCTGAGGTGAATTTATTTTCGTTGACGCAGGATTTTGCGAATCGACGGCTTATACCACTTCACGTTTCAACGTAGCAAGCAAACTTGTTTTACCCTGCGTCACTCTGCGATTCCATCTGTTCTCTGTTAGTCGGTGGTCAGAAAGAGATCACCAACAAAGCCGCCCCGGCGTAAATGATTTGAAAAGATATGTAGCGAGATAACTTGGGGTACTACTCCGTGCGACCTTGGTATTCTCGGTGCCTCTGTGGTTAGAAACGCGGCCCAAGATTCCACCACAGAGGCACCGAGAACACAAAGGTTGCACAGAGACGATCCCCTAAAAACTCCAAGCCTTTGCGGATTTAGTGGGAAGGCACAGACAAGACTGAGATAGCACAGAGAATCCCAAGTCCGCGACCCGCCGAATTCTCTGGTGCTAGATCGATTCTTTGTACTGCTCGAGGTTCTCTTCTATCCTCTGCAACAGTCGACCCTTCATCGAATCTTCCTTCAATTGTTCAGGCTGCACCGGTTGCCATTTTCCTGGCACCAGCACCTGCGATTCGATAAAGGCCTCCAACGCGTCCTGCAAACCGTTGACGTTCATTTTTCCTTTCACTGCCATCACTTCTTCGATGATCAGGACCATCGCGTCGCCGGTAATTCGGTGACGATGATTAATTACGGTCGAGCGTTCTTGAATTGTTTTTAAAACTTCATCAAAGGGTCTATCAAGAGCTGCCGCGAGTTGTAGATAGGAGCGCTGCAAGTTCTTGATGTTGTGAACACGCGTGGGATTCAACTCGAGATCCTTTTTTCGCGCGTACGAGGCAGCCAT
>DATIBX010000680.1:0-7539 GCA_035457105.1 Pyrinomonadaceae bacterium | reverse complement strand
AAAAGCCAATGAGTACCTGGACTACCTGAAAAAAACTGGAGTGGCCGAGTACCAAAGGACCGAGGGTAATCGGGGAGTGTATGTCTTACAAAGGGTTGAGGGAGACAAGGCCCACTTCCTGTTGCTCACCCTTTGGGACTCGGAAGATGCCGTCAAGCGATTCGCAGGTCCAGACATGGAGAAAGCCAAGTATTATCCCGAAGACGAGGCGTTCCTGCTTGAGCTCGAGCCAAAAGTCCTGCACTACGAGGTCTTAGTCAAACCGTAGTAGTAAAACTTCAACCGAGGAAGAAGCGGTGATGCGAAAAGTTACAGCTTTCATATTATTGTGTGCCGGCGTCGTCATGCTGCTGGCAGTTGGAGTTCAGGCTCAGCAATCGGCGTTGAAGCCGGCGTTCACGTTCGAAGAAGTAATGATCCCGATGCGCGACGGCGCGCGTCTTCAAACCGTGATCCTCGCGCCGAATAATCAGAAGGAACCATTGCCGATCCTGTTTCGTCGCACGCCATATGGCGTCCCCAGCGGTCCGCCCCAACAAGTGCCAATGAGTTTCAAAGAGCTTGTCCAGGATGGCTACATCTTCGTGATCCAGAATCTACGTGGACGCTTTAAATCGGAGGGGGTCTTCAAGCTGACGTCACAAGTGGATTTAAGCGACCCGAAGGCGACGAACGAAACGACAGACGCCTACGACAGCATCGATTGGCTTGTGAAACATGTGCCGAACAATAACGGTAAGGTCGGAATGTACGGCGTTTCTTATGATGGTTTGACAAGTGCGCTGGCCCTTTTGAAGCCACACCCGGCGCTCAAAGCTGTCAGCGAGCAGGCGTCTCCGGTTGATCAATGGATGAACGACGACGACCATCACTACGGAGCCTTGCGCGAGAGCTATGCCTTCGAATATGCCGTCCTTGAGCAGGCTGACAAGAATAAGAATACTAATTTTGTCTTCGAGATCTACGATGCTTATTCGTGGTACCTGGCGCTGGGCCCACTCTCGAACATCAACGAGAAGTACCTGCATGGCTCGATACCCTACTGGAACGACATCGTCGCTCACCCGGACTACGACGAGTTCTGGAAGAAGGAAGCCTGGATCAGCCAACTGCACTCGACGCCAGTCCCACTCTTGAACGTCGCGGGCTTTTGGGACCAGGAAGATCCATGGGGGCCGTGGCAGATTTTTTCTCATGCGGGCGAGCACGACCCTCAAAACGAAAACTTTATGGTGGCTGGACCATGGTTCCACGGGCAATGGCACACTCCCAAAGCCGACAGCATCGGGCTCATACCTTTTAATGGTCATGAGACGGCGCGCGAGTTTCGCGAGACCATCGAAGCACCATTCTTCCGTTACTACCTGCATGGAGGAAGTGGAAAGCCTGCGTGGAAAGTCTCCACCTTCCAATCCGGTGCGAATCGTTGGCGCACCTACAATGCATGGCCGCCGAAAGAAGTTAAATTGACCAACCTCTACCTGCGCTCCGACGGGACACTCTCCTTTGACGCGCCGCGCGCAGGAGTGAGAGGACCGTCCGAATATCGTGAATACGTCTCAGACCCCGCCAGCCCTGTGCCCTATAGGCAGCGCCCCATCTCGCCGACATATCCAGCGGGTGATTGGCAGACCTGGGAAGTCGCAGACCAGCGCTTTGTCGAGGGCCGGCCAGACGTACTCACTTACGTCAGCAAGCCACTTAACCAGGACCTGACGATCACTGGTGAAGTGATGGCCCAACTCTTTGCCTCAACTTCTGGCACTGATTCCGACTTCATCATCAAGCTGATTGACGTCTATCCCGAAGACGCTCAAAAGAATGGTTGGGACGCGGAAGCCGGTCCCAAACCCGGAGAGTACGCGCGTTCTTTGAATGGCTATCAACTGCCGATTGCGATGGAAGTGCGTCGGGGGCGGTACTTGAAAAGCTATGAACGGCCACAGCCGCTGGAGACGAATACTCCTTTTGAATGGAAGATTCCCTTGCGCAATCACGACCACGTGTTTCTCAAGGGCCACCGGCTCATGGTCCAGGTACAATCAACCTGGTTTCCGTTAATCGACAGAAATCCGCAGAAGTTCGTACCAAGCATCTACCAGGCGCGCGCGTCAGATTTCATCAAGGCCACGCAGCGCGTTTACTGTTCTGCGTCACGAGCGTCGCGCATCGTGCTGCCCGTGGTTCCATAGTCGTCACTCGCGCTTATGGTCCTTTAACGCTACAACTCCTCCCATGTGATACCGTCCGGAGCTACACCTGTAATCAAGAATGCTCGGGCCAACTCACGCGCGGTAGCAATAGGAAGAATGTGTCGCCGGCGAATCTCCGTGTGATGAATGCCTTGAAAATAGAAGTCGAAGGTGCCTTCCCTAATACCATCAATCGTGGCAACCGTGACCGAGGAGTTAGTAGTAATCTGAACAAAACTCTCAGGAAGACCAACGGCCATCATGAGCCGACATCCCTGTACCTCAATCTCGAGAACAGTCGGATATTGACTGCATTCAGATTTGATAACACCGTCGATGAGATGGTCCAGTTCAGCCACGCTGCCTACCTTGACTGCTTCAAGGTCGTGCGACCACCAGGAAACGGTTGCTTCTATTTGCGACATGCTTATTGATAACGCTGCAGACTTCCGTTTGTTGCACTTCCGCTCCGAGACAATTGGCGTGCAGTCCACGCCCTGCAGTTGTTAGGCGTTTCGCTTGAACATACGATCCCTGAGCGCGCGAAAGATATCACGCCATATTCTACCTAGACCTTCTCGATCGACATCCGGTTGCGTTTCCAACACTTTCAATCCGTACTCGATCGCATAAACGGTCGCTTCCGGGATTGTAGTTCGGTGGTCGTGAGAAATTTGTTCAATCCACTTTACCAGCCCGTTTGGTATTTGCAGTGTGATTTGACCAGATCGCTCCGAAACCTCAGGATACCGCTCGGGTTCATTGCTTCCGAACAAACGCCGTCGCAAGTAAGAAAATATATCGTACCCAAAGAGGAGAAAGGTCTTTCCGACTCCTTGGAACCTGGTTGTGTCTTTCCAGTCCTCAGCAGTGCGGGGCGGGTAAATCGTATAGAGCGCGACGCGTATAGCCTCGACCGCCTGCTCGCTTACTCGGTCTTTATTAAATGGGTTCGACTGCTCCAACCTCGAGCGAGTGGCAGCAGAGAGTGTTACAGTCACGTCCTGGTAACGCACAAATCCCATAGGAAGACCAGATTACTTTCGGCCCAAATCCTAATCACGAATGCTGATGATTAACAACTTCTTGCTCCTCACAGGTGTCAGCGACAACGTCCTGTTAGTACAGCGATCTCAGACAATTATCGATTTGTAGTAAGCGGTAGATTCCGTTTCAGCCATTGCAAGAGTCAACTTTTGCACTACCTCGTTTTGATACTCAGCCTGCAGACTAGACGGCAGCGTAACATCATATCTTCCAAATAACTTGAAGCCTTCTTCGTCCCAAAAGAGATAGAACCGCAGATACCACTTGTCATCGTCCGGCGCGACACCCACAAACACATAATCATCGCCTGGCATCGCTTCCAAAAGTGCCCGGGGGTGAACAAATCATTTTGAAAAGCTCGTCGAAATCAATTCCTCTGCGATAAAAATGGAGACCATCGTGTTCCCACCAGTCGTGATAGAGGTGAAGCGGTAGATAAGGATTATCTGCCTGCAAGAAACTCGCTGTCCTACATAGCGCAATGGCCAACTCATCGCCAGAAACATTGTCGACGCACGAGAAGTTTATTCCCTCTGGTTTAGAAAACTCCTTCATATAAAACTCGTTAGCAATTGATTCTTAATTAACATCTTGTTTTTCAGGCGATTTTCTCTGTGCGATCTCTGTGTTCTCGGTGCCTCTGTGGTGGAATTTTTGGCGGTCGCTTCCGACCACGGAGACACCGAGGACACGGAGGACGCACAGAGTAGGATCTAAAATTCACTTGTGTAATCTGCAGATGATCTTCTACCAAACTAGGCGACCAAACTCACGACTTGGCCCACGTGAATCTTTCCCGTTTGCACCACCGTTCCATAGACCCCGGCGTTGTTATCGTTCAGCTGCACCGCTGTCTTCAATACTCGCGCATCTTGTTTAGCTGTATCAGGATTTAGATTGATCATCATACAGCGCACATCTCGCTGAGTGATCCTCAACATAGGCGCTTGCTCGGTGTCGCCAAACACCAGAGTTCTGCCAACCCACTTGTCCTCAAGGAAGGGTTCAAGATCGAGGGTCTCGAGCACGACGTTGGCCCGGAAGCGCCTCGTATCAAGGTCCACTTCCGCCGTGCGACTGATACCTGCCATGGTCGCCAGGCTGATCACAGATATCGCGGAGTCATCGAAAATCCCGTGCTTAAGATTCATCAGTTCTACGCTGGTTCCAAAACGCTCACTGATTTCATTCTGAAGTGCGGCGCCGCGCAACTCGACAGTTATGCCGGCGGGTGTGCGAACGTGAGTTGGCAATGGTTCACCAGTGGACTCGTCGAGACCGAAGGGATGGTAGAGCAGCAGTTCAGGAAGTCGACTCGCGGAAAGCCAGGGAAAGCCGCTGTTATCTTCCAGGCGTCGAAAGGCAAAGCGGCGATCACCATTCAGACCGTGCCATCCCAGGTATGCCGACTCGGTGGAGTTTCCGCCCATGGACTTGACGGGATACCGGACAACTTCGCTGACGTGACCTAGTTGAATCATCATCACCCAACATACACCACCGCACCTGACCTCGTCGAAAGCCCGCCCAGGGTAATGATCCGTTTTCCTCTGCGTCGCTCCGCGGTCCTCAGCGTTTCTCTGCGTCGCTGCTGAGTTCAATGTAGAAGTCATCTTGGTTGTACTGAAGCATCGCGGAGAAACGCTGAGGAGCGCAGAGTCACGCAGAGTCATGAATGTGATTTCTCTTCCAGCGGGCTGGAATCAGACCACGGCGTCTGAGGAGAGAACTTCGTTGCAGATCGAAACGCATTCGTTACAAATGAACACTCCTGGTCCAGCTATGATCTTCTCAACCTCATCTCGCGCTTTCCCACAAAATGAACAGCGTACTTCAACCGTGACTTCGGGAGACTTCGACACCTCCACTTTTTGATCAAACCCGGCACCGAAGGTCGTTTTCAGATTTAACTCCAGAGCTCCAAAGAGAACGTAGAGAGAACTTGCAAGTTGCTGTGTACTGATGGGAGCAGCATGCTGGCTCAACTCGATCAAGCCTGTCTTCATAGTGTCTAAGGCGCTGCCATATTCGCTGCGAGAGATTTCGACGATACATGTACTTAAGAATTCAATCTCGTGCGGAATTGGTGGTTGATCACTCATCTTGTCTACCCTTTCGCAGATACCTGGTCGCTGGATTAGTAGTCCAGAATGATTCGTCCGTGCTCGTCAATTTTCCGAACGTCGATGGCTCTCTAATTTTGGAGTCCTTGGAGTGCGGCGGCCCGGCGCCGCTTTGTTATAACCGTATCCCTCAAGTCTAACCCAGCGTCACAGAGTGACGATATGACACGGCGGCGCCGGGCCGCCGCAGTCCAAGATTACATTGCACGATGCGGCAACCTATTTCGCTCCTGCCATTTATCAAGCTCATCTATTTCGTAACGCACAGATTCAATCGCGATAGTACCGGAACATCCTCTGGTCGCTAGCCTGCCATTACGCAAATAGGCGAACACCAGGTAGCTCTTGCCTTGCTCAAAATACGGACCTTCATGATGGATGTAATTTGTTAGTACAACTTCCCTCGATCGGACGTACTTCCATGACTTGGACACGTTGAGCTTTACTACTTGCATGCCCTCGGATTCATGTATCTCAATCACGCGACCGCTGAAAACCGCGTTAGAGGCTTTTAACCTTTCAACTGCTGAGACCAGGGCGCACTTTGGAGCATGGACCACTCTGTGCGCGTAACAGACGCTGGTTGTTAAAACAAGCATCGCCATAGCAAAGCAGAAGAATCTGAAGATTGAGCTCATAAGACACTCCTTGCCTTAATCCTGATGATCCTCGTGAGAGAATCACTCAAGCAGGGCGGGACCTTGCGCTGGTTCAGTAAGAATAGCGACGACAATTCACCAGGTCGCGCAAGAAATCCGGCCGCGTCGCCAACCAAAACAGCCGAACCCCAACAAACGGTGCCATCCTTCGTGCTCCTGGTCCATAACTTATCTCACGGAGTTAAACCTTCAATTCGGAGTCACGCCATCATCAACGAGGGTTGACTGCAAACCACTGTCAGTCAGATCGCAGTTCCCAAATACCATCCGGGTTGTGAAACGGATCATCCTCTAAGTATCGCTTGTCTTGCACCAGCGAAAGCCGGAAGTGTTCACTATCGGGTGTCAAGCTGAAGGTATGCCCGGTCTTGAGGACAGGTTTCTCGACAATCTGCCAGTAGTTGAACTGGTTCATCAAATCCGCTGCTTGCTCCGCGTCAATATTGTTGGAGACTTGCACGTCCGGCAAACCGAAATGTTGCATCCCGCATGAATAATAGAATCGCTCGTCACCAACTAGAACGACACAGGAGCAATAGGTATCAAACGGATTAGTAGATCCGAGCAACTCAAACCATCGTTCCCACTCGTGAGCAATACCGGAAGTTTCAAGCTTAACCGCAATGCCGCCGCATTTGAAAAGTACTTCCGTGAACTTCAACAGGCGTGCTTTCTCGGAAAGAATATTCAACGCGAAATGTAGATAGGCAGTGCTTTTGTGCTGTGCGATTGCCTCAAGGGTCGCGCCCGTTATTTTTCCCTGGCCGCCCAGCTTAAAAGATTGCAGCATCAACTCGTCAGGGTCAGACAACTCCAGCGTCACATGGTCTTTGCCTTTCGGGTTAGCGAGAATCATTCCGGCCCACATGAACTCGCCGCGCGTCGAGGTGATGATGGCTTCGATAAGATCCTTGCGATTTTCCCAGGGACCCGGTACACAAACAATGATTTCCTTTTCCATAACATTGATCACTCTGGCCGGAGTTTATTGATAGACGCTACCTTCATGTTTAATCCATCCTGCAACGTGATGCCCTTTGGGGTCGCGATGTGTCCAGTGAATTGTGCCACCCTTTTCGTTCCACTCATACTCGCCGAAGAATTCGATGTCGTCGCCGGCCTTGAGCGAGACAATTCGCGGGGCCAGGTCGATATTGTGAGCAATCAACAGTGTCTGACCCGTTTTGAGTTCAACGATAAATCGCTGGTGTCGACTCCCGTCATTATCGTCTGAAAGGAGCCGAACGACCTTCCCCGTTCCTTCGATCTGTAGAGCGCTTTCGTGCTGATTGAAGGCGCGAGCCAACAGTTGGTCACTATCGCTAGCGACGCTCGTTTGATTTGTCGCGGGTGCTGATTGGCACGCTCCGAGCGCGGTGAGACAAAGGGCCAGGGCAAGCAATCCAATTTTCATGTGCGTTTACTTCTCGTATACGGTGACTTGTACGGTTCAACGAATAGACCAGCAGCCCTCATCCACAGTGCACAACCTCTTCTGCCGGACCGCGCGCGTCCTCG
>DATIBX010000679.1:0-2381 GCA_035457105.1 Pyrinomonadaceae bacterium | reverse complement strand
AAGACGGAGACGTCAAAAAACTGGTCGCGTATTCATCCGTGTCGTCGATGGGAATGGTGATGTTGGGTCTCTTTGCACTCAATCCAAACGGCGTTAACGGTGGCGTACTGCAGATGATTAATCACGGAATTTATTCCGGGGCACTCTTCCTTCTGGTCGGAATCATTTACGAACGCCGCCACACAAGAAACGTTGCTGAGTTTGGCGGACTGTCGCACGTGATGCCAGGTTATGCGGCGGTATTCCTGGCAATGGTTATGACTGCGATTGGACTTCCGTTGTTGGCGGTGTTCATTTCAGAGTTCCTGGCTCTGCGAGGTGCGTTCGAAGCAAAGCCGCTGTGGGCGGCGATGGCTGCGTTGGGAATTATTCTGAATGCTGGTTACTTTCTGTGGCTTTATCAACGAATGTTCTTTGGCAACATTGATAACCCGAAGAATGAAAAATTGACAGACCTCAACTGGCGTGAGTGGGCCTACATGACACCACTCTTGATCCTGTCGCTCTGGATTGGTGTATATCCAAAACCATTCCTGGCGTTCCTTGAACAACCAGTGAATACGATCGTCAAACAGGTGAAGCCTGATTATCAGATTAACGGGACCCAGGAGGCCATGACCAAACCGACCATCACAGTGACACCGGTGGCCGCGCCGGGAACCGCGCCACACTAGCGCGCGGCTTTGCAGATTTCAGCTTTCACAAAGCACAAAGCACAAAGCACGATTAACTATTGACCACGGACCACTGACTAACCATGCTTTTGCAAGCCAACACAACCTCGCTTTTCAGCGTTAGCGACCTATTGCTTATAGCGCCGGAGTTGATACTGACTCTGAGCGCCTGTCTCGCGCTGGTCATGGAGGTAGTTCTTCCATATCGCAAGAGCAAGTTAACCGCATACTTTTCACTTATTGCAGTAGCCTTGGCGTTTGGATCTTTGGTTTTGCAATGGACGACCTTTGGCACCGGCTCTCAAGTGGGCTTCTACGGGATGGTCCGGATTGATGGAATCGCCTTTGCTTTTCGGGCGATTTTCCTTGTGGCTGCTGCGCTCGCGATCGGAATCTCCACACGCTATCTCGACATTGAAGGTGAACAGCACGGCGAGTATTACGCCCTCGTACTCTTCGCCACTGTAGGTATGATGTTCCTCGCGTGTGGTTACGATCTCATCACGCTCTACGTCAGTCTGGAACTGATGGCTCTCACCTTCTACATACTCGTAGCCTTCACCAAGCGTGAGAGAAAATCGAACGAAGCGGCGATGAAGTACTTCTTGTTAGGCGCTTTTTCATCTGGCGTGTTGCTGTATGGAATGTCGCTGCTTTATGGAATTGCAGGTTCGACAAACCTCGGGGAGATCAGTCAACGGATTGGTCAAGTAATGGGCCTGATTGGCGACGGCACGGGTGACTGGGGCGGTCTCCGTCCAATGTTGCTGCTCGCGATGATTGCGCTTGCGGCAGGTCTCTTCTTCAAGATCGCGGCTGTTCCATTTCACATGTGGGCGCCCGATGCCTACGAGGGAGCCCCAACTTCCGTCACGGCGTTTCTGTCCACAGGCTCGAAGGCTGCGAGTTTTGTGCTCTACCTCCGCATCTTCAAGTCTCTCGACAGTATGAGTGCTGACTGGGCTCCGTTGTTGGGTCTGGTTGCCGCTATCACAATCATGGTTGGTAACTGGGCGGCGGTCACCCAGGAAAACTCAAAGCGATTACTTGCTTACTCATCGATTTCCAATGCCGGTTACCTGTTGCTAGGTCTCGTTGCCAGAAACGAGTACGGTTACATCGGACTGGTAATTTATCTGCTGGTTTACACGCTGATGAATATGGGAGCCTTCGGTGTGATTATAAGTTTGCGAAGGCGCGGCATAATCGGTGACAACGTTGAGGATCTGACAGGACTGGCTCAGAAGGCGCCGGGCCTGGCCGCGATGATGGCAGTGTTTATGCTGTCCCTTGGAGGTCTCCCGGCAACTGGAGGTTTCATCGGCAAGTACTTCCTCTTCGGAGGCTTAATTCAACAAGGAAAAAGCAGCGGAAAAAATTGGTATTACTGGTTGGCGGTGTGGGCCATTATCAATACTGTAGTTTCGTTTTATTACTACATCCGTTTCATCAAAGTGATGTATCTCGGTGATCGAATAGCCGACGATAAGCCTTTAGCATTATCTTCCGCATTACAAACAGCTCTGTACGCCTCTCTGGCGGGGATCATTTTCATCGGGGTCTATCCTGAACCGTTTGTGAAAGTTGCCAAAGGAGTCATTCAGGCGTTCATGTGAAGACGACTAGTTTGAGCAATGTTTGAGTGGCGATGTTTTGACCTCAAAGCATCGCCTTCATTAGTTTTAGCGCCACTAATTGATGATCTAC
>DATIBX010000678.1:0-18254 GCA_035457105.1 Pyrinomonadaceae bacterium | reverse complement strand
ATTACGCATGTAACATGGGTGGCTTGACGATAGGTGGGGTAAATGGCGACTATGAATTCTGTTCGTTTACCTTCTTCTCTCTTCCCGGAAAGGTTCTTATGAGAGCTCGACTCTTGATGTTGGTCTTTTTCTGCGCCCTATTTCTAGTCTTCATTCCAATACCAAACAGCAGTGCTAACCACTTAAAAGATCACACTATGCCTGAAAAGCAGGGTGGCGCGGCCAGTGATATGAAACCTGTTCGTGACGAAAAACTCTGGAAACGCGCCCTTGAAATACATCGCAAAGCAATCGTCATCGATACACACAACGACGTCACGACACCGATGACCAACGACGATTACGACCTGAGCGGAACTCCGCCTACGCCATATCGAACGAGCATTGCTCGTATGAAAGAAGGTGGTCTTACCGCCGAGTTCTTTTCTGTTTACATCAAACCTAACTATGTGTCGGAGGGAGGTGCGGCCCGGCGTACCCTCGACATGATCGACTCGGTATATCGCGCAGTCGAACGACATCCAAACGATCTTATGTTTGCTACTTCGGCCGCGGACATCCGTCGTGCTAAACGACAAAATAAGATTGCTGCCCTGATGGGAATCGAGGGCGGACACGCGATTGAGGATTCGCTTCCGACATTGAGAGAGTTTTATCGACTCGGTGTTCGTTACATGACGTTGACCTGGAACAATACGAATAATTGGGCCGATGCCGGCAGAGGTGATAAGAAACACAACGGACTCAGCGATTTTGGTAAGGATGTGGTGCGCGAGATGAATCGACTGGGAATGATGGTCGACGTCTCGCACGTCTCGGACAAAACGATGAGTGACGCAATTGACGTGTCGAAGGCGCCCATCATTGCGTCCCACTCTTCAGCGCGAGCACTTAGTAATGTGCCACGCAATATTCCAGATGATTTGCTAAAGCGCATCGCTCAGAACGGCGGAGTGGTTCAAGTCAACTTTTACAGCGCATTCGTAGATGTGACGACTGTCGGACCGCAGTCAACTGAGCGTGAAGCCCGCTTGAAAGCTCAACAGGACGCAATTAACGAGAGGTACAAAGACGATCCAGAGAGAAGAGCCGAAGAGAGTGACAAACTCGAAGCGGCAAATCCATTACCACCTTTACCGCTCTCCAAGTTGATCGATCATATCGATCATATAGTGAAAGTTGCGGGCATCGATCATGTCGGTCTTGGAGCAGATTTCGATGGCGCTAACGATATGCCGCAAGGCGCGCAGGACGTTTCGATGTTGCCAAACATTACTTACGAACTGCTCAAGCGTGGTTATAGCGAGCAAGACATCAAAAAGATTTTAGGAGAGAATTTGCTGCGTGTATTTTCGGAAGTGGAAAAGGTATCCCGCGGAATGAGTAAAACGATCAGCGGCGAGGGCAGTCTAAAGAGGATTAAATAGAAATAGGTCCTCTTCGTCCTATCGGCCCTATTCCTAAAAGCAGCACCATGAATCAAAAGGCCGGCATCTATATCCACATTCCGTTTTGTCGTACGCGTTGTTCGTACTGTGACTTTGCCACCGGCATTTACGAGGGCTCGCTGGCAGAGAGGTATGTCAAAACGGTGATCGCCGAAATTGAATCTGCACAAGAAGGCATCCGGTTAGCTTTTGACACAATTTATTTTGGCGGTGGAACGCCATCAATGTTGTCGCCCGATCAAGTCGAACAGATTCTGACTGCGGTTCGACAGCGCTTTCCTATTGACGACTCAGCTGAAGTAACAATGGAGATGAATCCGGGCACCGTTTCCATTGAAACGCTCAAAGCTTTTCGAACGCTCGGTATAAATCGCGCGAGTTTTGGTGCCCAAAGTTTTGACGATCACGAGCTTGCGCGACTAGGGCGTTCCCATTCAGTGGCAGATACCCTGAAAACATTTGCTGATTTGCGTACCGCTGGGTTTGGGAACGTCAGCTTCGATCTCATAGCCGGCTTGCCGGGGCAAACGCTTTCGCGGTGGCAGCAGAATGTTGCGCAGGCACTGCGCCTCGCGCCTGAGCACCTGTCTTTCTATCTACTGGAAGTGCACGAAGGAACGCCATTGGCTGAGCACATCCGAAAAGGAATTCAGCCGGTTCCAGACGACGACCTGGCGGGCGTGATGTACGAAGATATGTTGACCCAGGCTTTGGACCATGGATACGAGCATTACGAGATTTCAAATCTTGCTCTGCCTGGTTTTCGATCTCGACACAACACTAAGTATTGGACCGCAGCCCCCTATGTTGGTTTTGGATGTTCAGCGCACTCTTTTGATGGTAAGAATAGACGTTGGTCCAACGAGCGGGATGTGCGTCGTTACGTGGAGTTGATTGATGAGGGGGCTTCCCCAGTAGTTGACGATCAGGTGCTGAGCGCTTCGGCGGTGCGGGCCGAAGCAGTTTTCCTGGGATTACGCGTCATGAGCGGAATCAATCTGAAAGACTATCGCCAACTCTTTGGCATCGACTTGGTAGAAAAGTACAACGAAGATCTAACCAGATTCACGGAAGCAGGCCTGGTGCAGCTTGACGGCGAAACCCTGCGTTTGACTCGCGCCGGTGCATTGCTGTCGAACGAGGTTTTCGCGGCATTCGTCTAGCCATCACTTGGAATCACATCGAATAAAGTGCCCCTGATAATCGCCATAGATGGACCATCTGGTTCCGGTAAATCTACCCTGGGACGCATGTTGGCACGCGCGCTAAATCTGATTTATGTCGACACCGGCTCGATGTATCGAGCCGTGGCATTGGGTGTCATTAACGCCTCGATCAGTCCGACGGATACCGAGGCCGTAACGCAGCTCGCGGAGTCGCTTGAAATTGATCTTGCCGGTGATCCGGACTCGCTTAACGTATTTTTGAACGGTAAAGATGTGACGGAGCTGATCCGGACTGAAGAAGTTACCTTGATGTCCTCGATCGTATCCGCCATCCCGGGTGTCAGACGAGCAATGGTCGCGTTACAGCGGCAAATTGGACTGAGGGGTGCGGTTTTAAATGGAAGAGACATTGGAACGGTCGTGTTCCCGGATGCAAATTTCAAGTTTTTTCTGACAGCTTCTGCAACGGAGCGCGCCAACCGGCGTTATAAAGAGGACGTTTCGAAAAACTCTCGGGTCTCGTTGGCCGCAACGCTCGCCGACATGACTGAGCGTGACTTGCGTGATTCGACTCGCGCGGATTCTCCATTAAAGATTGCCTCAGACGCCGTTGTCGTAGATTCTTCAGGGATGACGATTGACGAAGTCTTTGAGTTAATGATGGCTACTATTACGAATAATGAGCACTAAACCTCAGAGATCGATATTCAAACGCGAAGCCGCATGGATGCTTTGGCTGAGCATACTTCCACTATCCCTGGGCCTGCTAGTTACTCTAATAGTGTGGTTGTTAAGATAAAGCCCAGCGGAAGCTATGTTCACTGGAATCATCGAAGAGTTAGGCTACGTCAAGCAGGTTGAACAGCGCGGCGACAACGCCCGAATTGTTATCTCAGCAAACGTCGTGACTGAAGGTACCAACCACGGCGACTCGATTGCGGTTAATGGAGTTTGTCTGACTGCGCTGGATATTACTGGCGATTCTTTTGCCGCCGATGTCTCACGCGAGACGTTGCAGCGATCAACCCTCGGGCGCCTTAAACACGGTGCGCCCGTCAATTTGGAACGGGCTGTTACACCAACAACTCGTCTCGGGGGTCACATCGTTCAAGGGCATGTCGATGGTCGCGGGAAGTTTCTCGACGTAGACAGTCATGGGGAATCATGGACAGTCAGGATCGGCTATCCCGCGGATCTGGGACGGTACCTCGTGTTTAAGGGTTCAGTTTCAGTCGAAGGCATTAGTTTAACCATCGCGAATCTGACTGCCGAATACTTTGAAATCGCGATCATTCCCAAGACGTGGGAAATGACCAATCTCTCTAGTCTTAATCCCGGCGACGACGTGAATTTGGAGGTAGACGTGATTGGCAAATACGTCGAACGCCTGCTTTCCAGCACTCAGTCGAAACAATAGGCCCTAATCCTCCTTATCAGTCCTATTCTTCCGCGCTTGACTCCCGCCTTTTCTCAAATTGCGGGCTTTCGGTTAACATAACTCGCCGTACGATAACCGTTGTGCGGGCCGCTAAGTGGCCCCGAAAGGCTTGCTCGGACCCTGATGACGCTGGCTGCGATAGATGAGGCTGTTGCTGAGATTCGCAATGGCCGGATGATCATAATTATTGATGACGAAGATCGCGAAAATGAAGGCGATCTTGTGTGTGCGGCCGAAAAGGTGACGCCCGAAATCATCAATTTCATGGCCCGCCACGCCCGTGGTCTGATTTGCCTCCCGCTTAGTGAGGAACGTTGTGATGAGTTGCACCTCACCACCCAGGTGGCTGACAACACCTCTTATCTGGGCACTGCCTTTACAGTTTCCATCGACGCCAGGAAAGGAACTACGACGGGAATTTCAGCATCGGATCGCGCGACGACCATCCTGGCGGCTGTTGATCCTCATTCGCGTCCACAGGATTTGGCGCGACCCGGACATATCTTCCCACTGCGAGCTAAAAACGGAGGCGTGCTGGTTCGACCGGGTCAAACTGAGGCGAGCGTCGACATTGCTCGTATTGCCGGTTTATATCCTGCGGGCGTGATCTGCGAGATTATGAACGAGGACGGTACGATGGCCAGGCTTGCTGAGCTGAAAGAGTTCGCGGCCAAACATGACCTCAAAATGATCAGTGTCGCCGACCTCGTCAGATATCGAATCAGTAAAGAGAAGTTGGTGCGTCGAGTGGTTGAGAGTGCTCTGCCGACCGTTTACGGAAGATTTCGTGCGGTGGCCTACGAAAATATCATCAACGGTGATGTACATCTGGCAATGGTAATGGGCGACGTCACCACCAACGAACCCGTTCTCGTACGTGTTCACACCGAAAATCTTACGTGCGATATGTTTGGTTCCTTGATTGACGACACAGGATTCCAACTTCACACTGCGCTCGAAAAGATCGCCGCTGAAGCTCGTGGAGTTGTGCTGTACTTGCGACAGCGGGAGCACAGCTTGGATCTGGTGAATCAATTACGTACTTACGCGTTAATGCAGGAACGCCAGATCAGTAAGTCTGAAGCAAGTCTTGAAACGGGTTATGGTGTTGATCGCGACTACGGAGTTGGCGCACAGATTTTGCACGACCTTGGGTTGCGAGAAATACTCCTCTTGTCCAATCATCCCCCCAAAGTTGCCGCTCTTGAAGGTTTTGAACTCTCAGTAGTAGGCAATGTCCCGCTGGGCGAGCCGGCGGCGTTGAGTGATCAGCCAACGGCCAATGATTCCCGACGTGCTATTAAGAAAGAGCAACGTACTTGAACGCTTCGATCATCGGAGGCATAGTGGCCCAGGTTTGAGTTTTGCATGCACCACCAGTGCATGACCGAACTTACACGCCCCTCCGAAGTTCGCGGGCAACATTCAGGCGTCAGCAAAAACGACGGGATAAAAGGCACTTTCAAGTTTCGCACTCTCCCTCTAGAATTCGATTTCCCCATGGACCGCATGACGGCCTAAGGTTATGAGTGTAGAGCAACCTAACAATCCGGGAGCCCAACCCGAACCGGAAGCTCCGAAGCCTTCAATTGCCAGGCGTTGGCGGTATTTCAGTCGCCGGCACGCGATACTCGCTGGAATTATCGTGGCAGCTGGAGGCCTCTTTCTCATTCTCCTGGTCCTATTTTTGTATCGTTTTGGTTACGTCGATCGGTATGTGGCGGGCCAGGTCAAAAGCACTTTTGCAAACTATGGTATCCGTGCCGAAATTAGAGATTTTCACGCAACGTTTCCGCCGCAAAAGGTAGAAATGCTTGGGGTTGAGCTATTCGACGCTCAGTCAGGAGAGAAACTCGGAAAAATAGATCGGCTACTGGCTACGATCCGGATTGAAGATCTCTATGCTCTGAACTTGCAACGAAACATCAATTTGAAGGACTTGAAAATCGAAGGGTTTGAAGCCTGGGTCAACTTCGACGACCAGGGACGTTCAAATTTTCGAAATATACATATTCCGCCACCTGAGCCAAACAAGCGAATTCTTTTTGCCTATTCAACCGCCCATGTCGAAGTTACAAATGGAGTGGTCCATTACGGCGACGCGCGCCATGAGATTTCCGGAGAAGCGCGAAATCTGCAAGCAACGGTTCAACCGGACGATCCCAACGCCCCAGCCGACAGTTGGATGAATACTGTTGCGTTCTCGATGACGAACTCAACATTTACTTATGACGGTCGTCCCATCAATAACATCGATGTACAGGCACACGGACGCGTTAATCAGACACGCGCTGAGATTCAGGAGTTAGTGCTGAAATCACCCGTTGCCGAGGCCCGGCTACAGGGGACAATGGACGATTGGCGCGCCTTGAAATACCAGATGAACATCACTTCATCTGTAGACCTCACACAGATAAGCGAGACCCTCCAAACCAAAGCGACGCTTCGTGGAGCTGGAAATTTTTCCGGCACTGTTACTGGAGACGGTGATCATTTCCAGTTGCAGGGAACCATACAGTCTGACGCGTTAGCCGCAGACAACATGCGCCTGCAGGGTCTAAATGTCACCGCCAGCGGATCAGGGCAAGGGAAATCATATTCAATAAATGGCAAGGCGGTGGCTCAGTTACTCAACGCCGGCGATTTTCAGATTGATTCGCTACAGCTCGTTGGCAATGTGATGGGAACGGGAACAGACTTCCGTTGGGTTGGCGAGCTTCGCGCCCTAGCCGAGCGCAGCTACGGAACAACACTTACCGGGTTAATACTGAAAGACGCTCGCGCTGAAAAAAGTGGGGAAGTACTAACTGCGTCATCTACGCAGTTTGTTGCCGATGGTCTCACAGCTTCGGGCGCGAAGGTGAACGGCATTACGGCTTCGAACCTCAAGCTGCGAAATGAGAACGACGTAACCAATGCGACGATTGCTTCTGTCAAGGCCGGCACAATCTCAGCTTCAGGAGCTCAGATCAAGGGTGTTACTGCAAACGATATCTCTGCAACAGCCCAAAATGGTGTGACGAGTGTCGTCGTCAAACAGGTCCAGGTTGGTGAGACGAGTGCCGCAGGCGCGGAGATCGGCAACCTCAATATCGCGGGCGTACGGTTGTCGGTTCGCGAAAGAAGGATCGAAGGTTCAACTGCAGATATTGATGCGGGAACAATAAAACTGGCGGACGGTCAAGCTGAAAACGTTAAGCTGGCAAAGCCCGTATTTGTTGTAGAGCCTTCCGGAAGTTACCGGGCGTCAGCTGATTTGAGTATTGGCGGCGGTGTGCTCGGAAGTATGAACATGGGCCAGGCACGTGCCTCGGTTGTGGCCACAAACCGCGAGCTCCAACTGAACAATTTTTCCGCTGAAGTTTTCAAAGGGAGCGCTTCGGGCAACGCAAGGATTGCGTTAATAAAAGGTGGAACTTCGCAGGTCGCGGCAACTTTCCGAGATCTCGACATTGCTGGTCCGCTTACAGCTCTGGCACATTCACCGGTACCGCTTTCGGGTCGAGCAACCGGAAATGTGAATCTTCAATTTCCCGGTTCCGATTTCAAACTCGCTTCGGGAACAATCAATACACAGGTGGCAGCAGAGGCGAGCCAGGATCGTATTCCGCTAACTGGCGAAGTTATCGTGCGAGCCGATCGTGGACTCTTCAATATCCAGCAAGTCAATCTCCAGACTCCTGCGAGTAAGCTCAACGCCTCCGGACAGTTTTCCTTTGAAAACGACTCGAACTTACAAGTCGCTCTTTCATCATCAGATGCCGATGAGCTGCAAACGATACTCATCTCAAGCGGGTTGATGCCTGAAATTGATGATCAGCTCCGCAGTTATGGCGTGGGCTTAGCCGGTCAGCTCGCGTTTGAAGGAAACATCCGCGGCCAACTCGATGCGCCAGAAGTCAACGGAAAATTTTCACTGGGCACGCTGCTAATGAATGGCATTGAATTGGGTTCGTTGTCTGCTTCAATACAAATGAACGCGGCTGAACTGCGTATTTCAGATGGACGACTGATAGAAAAGGACGGCGGCGGCGCGCAGTTCTCGATAGTATCCTCAAGAACACGTGAATCAGACACATCGATAGAGGCGACTCTGGATCGTGCGAACGCGGCGACCTTATTGGCGGTTTTACCAAGTCTTTCACCCGCCAGCGCTTCAGCTTCGAAGGGTCTCGAAAGTAATACGCAGGCTGACGTCTCGGGAACGATAAAAGTCTCCGGCATCCCCAATACGATGAACGGTAACGCTGATCTCCGTTTAGGTCCCGGTCGTCTCGGAGGCGAACCACTCGAGAGCATGGTGGCCCGCGCAACTTTCAGTAACTCGCGAGTTAATGTTGAGAACATCGATCTACGACTCGCTGCAGGTCGCATTTCCGGAAGTGGCAACGTTGACACTCAGACCAAGCTCTTTGAGTTTCAAGGCAAGGCCGAGAGTATTCAACTAGCGCGGTTAGCGGCCTTGACGAACCGACCTGGTCTGCCTCCGATAACCGGCGTAGCGGATCTCAGTGTAAAGGTCTCAGGCAACTACGCAGAACAGGATTTTTCAGGATACCAGGTCACCTTCGACGGTACGGGCCAGAATGTCACAATCAATGGTCGCGATGCAGGCTTGGTGGCTCTGAAAGGCCGCACTGAAAATCGTCAACTCAACATCACCTTTACAACCGGTATATTCGGCGCAGATCAGGCTGTCACCGCTAACATAGATCTCTCAACCAAACGACTGTCGAGCTCACTGCAGACGAAGCTCACAAATGTGGATCTTTCACGCATCTTCGCATTCTTGCTACCTGCTGGCAGCGTCCGCGTTTCCGGAAAAGCGAATGGTGAAGTGACCGCCAGTGGTTTTTTGCTGGACGAAGACGGCTATTTCTCACTGGATGGCTTGGCGGGTGCGGCGACTTTTTCGGAGTTGAGTCTTGCGGTCGAAGATATTCAATTAAATGCGACCGCTCCTCTGGTGGTCCGTTTTTCACCCAACGAAGTGACGCTTGAAGATGTGCGCTTTACTGGACCAGGAACGAATATCGCACTGTCTGGCACCGTAGCAACAGCTTCGGGAGGTAAACAAAACCTCAACGTTACTGGAAGCCTGAACATGCGAGTGCTGAATGGCCTCTCACCCGATTTCTTTTCCTCGGGAGCTGCTGACGTTGCTGTTCGAGTTAACGGAACGTATGAGTCGCCTCGTGTAACTGGAACTGCCTCGGTTAACAACTCTTCTGTATCGGTCTTGCTGGGAAATGAACGTTGGACCATCTCAAACCTCAAGGCGGCCCTGCGATTCACTGCCAATCAGGCGCAGATCGACTCGTTGACTGGGACCGTTGGCGGCGGACGAGTGAATGCAACGGGTGGAGCACTCTTAAATGGATTTACTCTGGCAGGCTTCCGCGTCAACTTGCATGGCGACGACGTAACGGTTCCTTTTCCGCAGAACTTTCGTTCAACTCTCGACGCCGATATTGAAATTAAAGGTTCATCACGTGAACAGTTGATTAGTGGCGTTGTAAATCTGCGACGCGCTGAATACTCCCAGGACATTGAACTTGCCGATTTGATCAATTCGACCCCGGCTGAATCGATTGAAGAAGGGTCCGAACTCGAAATAACTCGCACGGCTCTGTTTGCCGCGTTAAGAGTAGAAGGTCGTAATGCCCTGGTGGTACGAAATAATCTGGCCGATTTAGTCGGCTCAGTGTCGTTGCAGCTGGATGGCCCGGTTAGCGATCCGACCATCTCAGGAAGAGTTACTGCGACCAGTGGGACTCTGAATTTTCGCAATGATCGTTACGACATCACTCGTCTGCTTATCGATCTGCCTCCGAGCAGGAATGCGGATCCAATCCTGAATATTCAAGGCGAGTCGCAGATTCGCGGCTACCGCGTGATTGTGAATCTCACCGGACCGCTGTCGCAGCCACAGGCTGCTGTGAGGTCCGAACCGGCCTTGCCACAAGCAGACGTCGTCTCATTGATTACGACTGGCCAGCTTTCCGCTGACGATACGAGTGCGTCAATTCTTTCGCAATCAAGTGTGGGCGCGGCGACAAGTTTATTGACGGATGCTTTGATCAACGCACCCGCTCAGCGAGCAACCAGCAAACTTTTTGGTCTCACGCGATTTGAGATCAATCCAGTTATCGGAGGGCGAACTGGATCGACCCCGGCAGCGCGACTAACGCTGGGTCGCAGGATCAGTAAAGAAGTGACGGTCACTTATTCAACAAATGTGACATCGGATCCAAATCAGATCCTTGCTCTTGAATATCGTGTTTCAGATCGCTTGTCGTTTCTTGCTCAGTATGAACAGGCTTCTACGCGCAGGCTAACGGCCCAGACCAATATTTTTAGTTTTGAGATTCGCTTTCGAAAGAGATTTTGAGCAAGGGTGGGCGAAAGATTGTTGTTTCTGTTCCCGGAAGCGGAAAGAAGAATGCAGGACGCCTCGAACGATGGAAGCCGTTTGACGCCCACCCGTCGAAAGTCGAGGTGTACCAGGTCTGTAATGTCAATCCTGCTTCTCCTCAGTCTCGCGTTCGTATCTCAAGCAGCCGCTACTCCGGACATCCGCCTCGACGACTACGAGGGTCGACCGGTTACTGACATCGAAGTTGTATTCGAGGGCTCACCTGCCGATCCAGCTGCGCAAGCTGAATTTCTGACTCTCCTGAGAATCTCGCCTAATTCAGAATATTCGGCGGTTCGCATTCACGACTCGTTGATCTCGCTATTCGAAACTGGGCGCGTCGCTAACGCTCGTGTCGAAGTGATTGACAGTGCGTCAAAAACTGGACCAATCCGGCTGCGTTTTGTGATTCAACGACAGGTTCAGATTGGATCGGTCCGAATTGAGTTAGGTCCGGTTACTGGCTCACCTATTTCGACGGACGAATTGCGAGCCCGGTTGAATTTTGTCCAGCCCGGCGCTCGACTTACAAAACAGATCATTGCCAGCAATGCCGACGAAATTCAGGTCTACCTGCGCGACCGTGGCTATTTCAATGCAACTGTGGAGTCTGCCGAAGACATTGATTCGAGCGGCGTGCGTGCGACTGTTACCTATCGCATCACTCCTGGCGAGCAATCAAGAGTTGAGGCCTTCGTAATAGATATTAATTCGTTCAACTCGGCCGCGGTCAAAGATACTCTGGCGCTGCAGCCAGCCGCCCCTTTTACTCGAGAAGCGCTGGCTGCAGATTTAACGAAGATCCGTCAGAGCATGATAGCCGAAGGTTTCCTCTCGCCTCTCCTGGAAGACCCGAGAGTTGAACGAGACCCAGAGAAAAACAGGATCAAGATTCTACTCACCGGTCATAAAGGACCACGTGTAAATGTTACGGTGAAGAATTACGAACTGAATGAAAAAACTCAGAAGGAACTCTTTCCAGTCAAGCGAGAAGGAAGCATCGACTTTTCTGCAATCGTTGAAGGTGCACGTCGCTTGCGCAATAAACTGCAGGAAGATGGCTACTTCTTCGCTGATGTGACCGAAACTTGCACCGTAAGTAATCCGCCCGCTGAGCTGGGTCCCAACGGTACCGAAGAAACCTGCCAGAATCTTAATCCAGCCTCGCTCAACGGTCAGACTGTTGAGGTTGCGTATAGCGTCGACCAGGGTCGCCGATTTCGCTTAAGTGACATTCGAGTTACTGGCACAAATAAAATTACCTACGCGGACGTCGAGGCTGACCTGAAGAGCCAAAAGGCAAATGCAATTGGGTTAATTCCTTTTCTTGGATACGGTCGCGGCTATACGAGTCTGACTCTGTTGGAACAGGACAAGCGGACGATTGAAGCGTTCATGCGCGATCTCGGATATCGCAAAGCACAGGCTGAAATCTTGCAGGGCGTCTCATTAAACGGTGAGGACTTGATTATTACATTTCAAGTTACCGAAGGACCTTTAACGCGTATCGCCGGCCTCGAGATACGCGGAAACAAGATGTATACCGAAAAGGAAATACGCGATGAACTTCACACGGTCATAGGGGCGCCATTTTCGCGTTCACAGGCGCGAGCGGATGGCGACCGGGTGACCAGGAAGTATGCCAGTCAGGGTTACGTTAATGCACGCATGGATTTCTCCATCGTGGAATTGCCGAAGAAAGGCGATGATGAACAAGTTCGATTGGTCTATACGATCGCCGATGAAGGCGACAAAGTTTTTGTCAATCAGATCATTATTAATGGAGTGACCGGGAGTTCTGGAACACAGGATTCAAAACGCGAGGCCATTTTGCGCGCTATACCCATTACGAGCGGAGATGTTTTAAGAGCTGATCGTATCTCTGATGCTGAACGAGAACTTTATCTCACGGACGCTTACCGGCAAGTCATCATTCGGACAGAGCCCGCTGGCGAGAACCCCGCCGGTTTCAAACGACGCGACGTAATTATTGATGTCGAAGAGAAGAAACCACGCGTAATGGATTACGGTGGCGGTTACTCGACCGATGCAGGGGCGTTGGGTCTATTTGAAATCAGCAACGTAAACCTGATGAACAAGCTCAGACAGGGCGCGATGCGCATCAGGGCAAGCCGGCTGCAACAACTGGTTCGTTTTGAATATATCGATCCACGATTTGCGCGTTACGACAAGACTCAATTTGCTCCTCTCGCGGCTTCTGTCGAGTACCAACGCGACTCAACGGTTACGCGGTTCTTTCGTTCCGCGATCGATCGGGGCACGATGGGAATCGTTCAGAGATTAGATGAAGAGGGAAATCCCATCGACATCTTTGGTAACCAGGTAAACGAACCAACTATCAATCGGTTCACCGCGGCCCTGGGAACGCAGCGCGTCCTTGACCAGAAAACCCGGACCATAGTCTTCGGTCGCTATAGCTACGAAGATGTACGGCTATTCAATTTGGAGAGTCTCGTAGTCAGGCCGATTCTTGAGCCGGATCGCAAGATACGATTATCGAAATTTGGAGTATCACTCGTTCGGGACACGCGCGAACGATGTGAGCGAGGGCTGCTGAACCTGCGACGTGCTACAGACGATGATGAGAGTGCTGGTGGGCCAGGGGAAGTTTGTAGGTACAACCAGGTTGATGCTACGCGCGGTGATTTCCTCAGTGTTGATTACGCAGTCTCGCTCAGACAGCTTGGCGGTAACATCTCATTCAATCGTTTTCAAGCTACCTATCGCAAGTACCACAAATTAAATAGTTTTCGCGGCACGGTGCTGGCTGCGAACTTCACCCTGGGATTGTCGAACCTCTTCAATCCGCGTGATCGCGATGGGAACGGGAGTATCGACGAGATCGATTTGACGTTGCCGATTAGCGAACGATTCTTTTCCGGCGGCTCTACAACCTTACGGGGATTCAACTTTGAAGAAGCAGGACCGCGAGAGGTTGTCATCCCGCTTGGTCCATTCCGTGACCAGGATAAAAACATCGTCTTCCTGAATCCTTTCACCGTACCTGTTGGTGGAAATGCGCTCGCCGTGACAAATCTCGAGGCGCGGATACCACTGACGAAGACGTTTCAAGCAGTCCCGTTCTATGACGGAGGGAATGTTTTCCGGCGCGTTGGGGATTTGTTTGGAAAGCCAGACACAACACCGGTTCCTCCGGGAGATTTGATGGCAGCGATAAATACCGCCAACCTGCGGGCTCACTGGACACACACGGTCGGGCTGGGATTCCGGGTACAAACCCCGTTCGGAGGCGCGCTTGCTGTCGACTACGGTTTTTTACTTAATCGTCCGGAGTTTTTAATTCCACAACGTGGTCCGGATGGCATCCGTTTTGACGGGACGCCAGCTATTTTCCGTTTGGGTCGGGGTCACTTGCACTTTAGGATTACGCAGACGTTCTAGTGTTGGAGGAAGAAAGATGCGATCCAATCGAGGCAGGCTAAAACTGATGATGGTGGTTATGCTCTGCGTCGCCGCCTGCGCTCCAGTGATGGGCCAACGGACAGTCGACAAGATGGTTGCCACAGTCAACGCCGGCGCGCGGACTGAAATTATCACGTATTCAGATTTGATCTGGCAGTTGTCGCTTCAACCCAACACACCTATTGATAACCCCACATCAGATGACCTCAATCGAGCGATGCGATTGCTGATTGATCAGCGCTTAATCCTTCAGGAAGCTGAAAAACTACCGACCATCGCTCCAACACCGAAAGAGATCATTGAAGCGCGAGATGACCTGGCTAAGAATTTTGCATCCCAGGCAGAGTTACAGGAACGATTGCGCAAGGTTGGCCTGACGAGTGAAAAATTAGACGAGATACTGGAAAATCGGCTTAAGATGGAGAAGTATCTCGACTTCAGATTCCGGAATTTTGTTGTCATCAGCGACAAGGAGGTTTCAGATTACTACACGGACGTATTCGTGCCCCGTTTTCGAAACCGTTTCCCCGATCGGATCGTACCTAGCTTTGACGAGCGTAAGGTAGAAATTCAGAGAAGATTGAACGAGGCAAAGATCGAGTCAGACACGGATGCCTTTCTCGACACCGCACGTGAGCGGGCCGAGATTGTGATTCTCAGTCAAATTTGATCGCATCTTAGCCAGCTGACTCATCAAACTGGTTATGCCGAATCGGAATCATCCAACAATTGGGCTTGCACTATCCGGTGGGGCAGCTCGAGGAATGGCCCATGTGGGCGTTCTGCGCGCCCTATTAGAGAATGACATCCCGCTAGATTTCATTGCCGGTACCTCTGCCGGTTCAATCGTCGGTGGCGCATTCGCAGCGGGAATGCCTGTCGAAGAGATTGCGCAACTGAGTCGCGAGCTTCGCTGGCGTGACATCGGTAGAGTTACAGTCTCGCGTCTTGGAATACAGAGTAATGAGCGGCTCGAGCATTTCTTGAGGGCTCGCTTGCCTAAGACTCGTTTTGAAGAGATGCAAGTGCCGTTCGCTGCCGTTGCTACTGATTTGAAATCGGGAGCTGCGGTTGTTCTGAAAGACGAAGGCGATGTGCCATTTGCCATCAGAGCGAGCTGTGCCATCCCTGGTTGGTATGTTCCGGTGCTTGATAATGAAGGGCGCCAGCTAGTGGATGGCGGGCTGGTTGCAGTTGTTCCCTCGTCGGTGGCCCGTTCGCTGGGTGCTGATGTCGTGATTGCAGTTGACGTCAACGCTGAAGGTGCGACCTTCTTTGGTGCGTCAAATTCGCTGATTGGGGTCTTGTTACAATCGATGCTGGTGGTGCAAAGGACAGCATCTCATTATCAGATTGAGTCGGCTGATCTGGTAATACGACCGCGCGTGGGCCATATTCGCTGGGACGAAATGGGTCGTGCTGACGAGTTGATAGAGGCTGGCTACGCGGCCGCGATTGAGGCGGTGCCCGATATTCGCCAGCTGTTTCAAGCCGCAGTCGACGCTCAGCCCAAGTGGTACCGATTAGGTCGCCGGAAAAGACTCGCGATTAAAACGCTCACCCTTCCCCGCTAGACAACCCCATGCAGCTTACACCCGTGATTCCGAAGGCTAAATAAAGACCGAACTACCATGCAGTTGAAGTGCTGTGTAAAAACTCAACCCTCTCATTCTCCCCAGTTTCAGCTTGGGGCTCAGAGGTAACCTGTCAGAAGCAATCAACCGTTTCAACGGTTTAATCTTGAACTCACAAAATCCTAAGCCCCGACTCAGTTTCGCAAACAGTTAAAACGGTTGCCGAGATTCGGAATGGAGCGCACTAACCCCAAGCTGAAGCTTGAGGAGATTGAGAAGCTTGAGTCTTCATACAGTCGCTGAAGCCCGGTAACTTCTTTGATCTTTACGTAGAGCCGTGGCGTCAGATATTTCTGAAGCTCGTTCGCTATTCGCCTTATATAAAAGACATACGAGAGAGGAAGCACTGAAGGGTTGTCGTAGGTGATAACACCTCGGCGGCTAAATTTTTAAGCGATCCACTAGTTTCGGCGTCTGTAGACGGAAGGCACTGATACAGATTGGCCCAGAGTCCGCAAAACGGGCAAAGGCGCAATCTGTCCCGGATCCGCATATGACGATTGAGGTCACATCTGTGCCCGATTGTGGTTTCCGATTGGTTACCTATCTTCAGCGATTCTGCACGCTTCTTTCAAACCACCGCCACTTGCTTATGAGGCTCGGTCTCTTCTTATCCACATTTTCCCTGGTTCTAGCTGGTGGCTCCCTTTTAAAGTCTTACCAGTTTTATGAACGAATTGTTGACGAACGACTCGAACATGGCTATCTGACCAGCCGACCAGGTCTTTACGCGAGTCCGCGAATCCTCAGTATTGGCCAGACAATTAACCGCGACCGACTTTTAACCATTCTGCGGCGCGCCGGCTATGTCGAATCAGCGGGCAGCGATGTCTGGAATGGAAGCTTCGACAACGCCGGTACGGACCTGGAGATCAGACCTGGTCGGTCCAGCAACTCAATTGGAAAAGTCATCAAAATCTCATTTGCTGCGGACAAGATCGAGAGGATTGTGGCGGACGGTACATCCATCCAATCGTTCACCCTTGCACCCGAAGTGTTGTCGAATGACTTATCTTCCAAACCCGGCAAGCGAGAGACGCTCGACTTTCGCGACATTCCTCCGGTTCTTGTTCATGCGATTCTTTCAATTGAGGACCAACGCTTTTTTGATCATTCAGGTGTCGATCTGAACGGGCTTGTCCGTGCGGTCCTGCGAAACGCAGATGAAGAACGATTGGGCCAAGGTGGCTCAACCATCACGCAGCAACTGGTCAAGAATACTTATCTCTCCCCCGAAAAGACTTTTAAACGAAAGTATGCCGAGGCCATGCTCTCGTTGGCGCTCGAGCGTCGTTTATCCAAGGAAGACATTTTCGCCCTCTATTGCAACGAGATTTATCTGGGCCAGCGTGGCGCAACCACCATCCGCGGTGTTCGTTCTGCAGCCAAAAACCTGTTTGGTGTAGAGCTCAAGGATCTGAGCCTGGTGCAAGCAGCAACAATGGCCGGGATGATCCAGGGACCAGGCCGTTATTCGCCCACGCACCACCCGGACGCCGCGAGAGAGAGACGAAACGTTGTCTTGCGGTCTATGCAGCGAGATGGGTGGATCAGTGCCGACCAGCAGTCGACCGCGGCTGCGACTCCACTGGAAATTGCCTCGATAAAAGTGTCAGACGATGCGCTCGCACCGTATTTCATTGACTACGTTAGTCGAGTTGCCGAGTCAGATTTCAATGCAAACGGCGCATCGCAGAGGATCTACACGACTATTGATCTCGAGTTACAGCAAATCGCCGAGACAGCGATCAAACGGCAATTGAATGAACTCGAAAAGGCGCAATCCGGTAAAAAGCCGCAAGCCGCGCTGGTCGCGCTTGACCCCTCCACCGGCAACATACTGGCGATGGTTGGCGGTCGTAATTACGCTGAGTCGCAACTGAACCGCGTTACTGACGCACGTCGACAACCAGGCTCAACCTTTAAGCCATTTGTTTATGCAGCAGCACTCGAAGATGGAATGTCACCGGTCCAGACGTTCCTCGATGCGCCCAGAGAGTTCGTCTACGATCGGAACAAGATCTATAAGCCGGCCAACTACGGGGGCGGTTATTCGATGGGTGACGTCACGATGCGAACTGGCCTCGTCAAGTCGCTAAATGTCGTGACCGTTGATGTGGCTCTGCGAACCGGGCTGGCCCGAATTGCTAATCTCTCGCAGCGTTTTGGATTACCAAGGCCAGAGAGATATCCAGCGCTGGCATTGGGAACTGAGGAAGTGACTCCGCTACAACTCGCAGCCGCCTACGCCGCGTTTGTAAACGAAGGTAGAAAGGTTGAGCCGCAGGTAATCGCCGGCATCGACGAACCACCGGCAGCGCATCAACAATTCAGCGATGAACAAGTAATCAGCCCTACAACGGCCTACATGATCACAAACATGTTGACTGCAGTGATCGACCACGGTACGGGCAGAAGGGCTCGCGGAGTGGTCCGGGGGTCTGCCATAGCAGGGAAAACAGGGACCTCACGGGATGGATGGTTTGTGGGCTACTCGCCTCATTTGGTTTGTGCCGTTTGGATAGGATTTGACGACAACCAGGAGCTTGGTCTAACGGGGGCGGAAGCGGCGCTTCCCGTTTGGTCAGAATTCATGAAAGAGTCGATTGCGTTCAGACCAGACCTTGGAGGTGATCGCTTCGAGTGTCCCGAGGGAATCAGGTTCGTAGAGATCGATTCGCAAACAGGCATGATTGCGACAGTCAGCTG
>DATIBX010000677.1:0-4965 GCA_035457105.1 Pyrinomonadaceae bacterium | reverse complement strand
GAAACCCTGGAAGCTGATATCGAGACCGGGGTTGACCTCCAGCAAACTACGGCTAACCGCGGGTGTGATATTTGCGGGAGGCAGACTCGATCTGATTAGGAACTGTCTGCCTGTGCCGGGATGAGGATCTTGTAGACTCGGTAAATAGACGGCGGGAACCGATTCTTCGCGCAGATCAGTTACTCTGCCACCACGAACTAGGCCAACTATTTGGTAGGGTGTCTCCGGCTCGTCGGGAGTAGCCTCTACCAAGACGTTTCTGCCTACCGGATTTGGATCATTTAACATCCGGGCAAATGTCTCGTCCACAATCGCAACCTTGGGAGCGTTCGCTGCGTCGCCGCCGTTAAAGAAGCGTCCAGTCAATAGATCGATCTGCAAAGTCTTAAAGTAGTCAGTCCCGACGTGATTGAAAGAAGCGTTGATCCCTGACTGCGAATTGCCGCCGTCTAACCAAACCACATTTCCCCGTCCCCAACCGGTGAGCGGAACCGAGTCCATCTCAGTCACGGATTCGACACCGGGCACGCCTTTGATCCGCTCGAGTAACTCGCCGTTGAAAGTCAGCCGTCGATCAGGCTCGATATTCAAACGGCGATAGCCGACGCGACCAATTAAGAGGCCATCCTGTTTGAAGCCCGCATCCAGGTTCAACAGATTGTTCAGACTTCTTGTGAACAACAACGCTGATGCGACCAAAACCAGGGACAGAGCAACTTGGACCACCACCAGTGCACGACGCGCACTGAATCGCTCTTTGCCGGCTGTTAGGCCTCGTCCGGAAATCTTCATAGCCGCACCGGGACTCACTCGAGTCGCCCGCAATGCTGGTGTTATTCCAAACAAGATGCACGTAATCGTCGCGGCGGCGGCGGCGAATCCGAGTACACGGAAGTCGGGGCTTAAATCCAGGAAAACGGTGTCACGTGAGGTACCAATGAACGAGACAAGAAAGCGACTGAGTCCCTGCGCCAAAACTGCGCCAAGTACCGTGCCGATAGTTGAAAGTAGGAGAGTCTCAACTAATAGTTGTCTGATGATACGAGAACGCGAAGCGCCAACAGCTTGACGTACGGCCATTTCACGTTCGCGCGTGCTTGCCCGGGCGAGCAACAAATTCGCCAGGTTGGCACAGGTAATAAGTAGCACCAACCCGGCGATGGCCAGCAACAACCAAAGGGGACGCTCATAGTTCTCTCTTAGCGTTGAATACCCCGAGCTCCCCCCAAGCACCTCCAACTTGAAATTCAAATAATCGTTCACGCTGACCGGTGGATAGTTCGCCGGTAAAGTTTCCTGAAAAATCGCGGGCGAGATCGACTGCAGTTGGGCGGTGGCCTGTTCAATGGACCAACCGGGCTTGAGCCGGCCGGTCACCATTAACCACCAGTTGACCCCGGAGTCGAGGCGATTGTTCTTTCCCGAAGTCAATCCGTCAGCGCAAATAGGTAGAGCGACATCGAATGATTTACCAACCTCGAGTCCGTAGAAAGAAGGCTCGGTGATCCCTACTATCTCGAACTGCTGATCTGCGAGAGAAATCTTTCGCCCGACCGCATCAGATTTCCCGCCAAACTCTTTTTGCCAAAAAGCATTACTGATTACGATGTTGGGCGATGCACAGCCTCGCTGATCGTCGTTGGTGGTCAAGAGTCGGCCCTGTTGTGCGCGGACTCCTAACAAATTGAAAAACTCGCCACTTACCCACAGACCTTTAGCGGGTCGGATTTCGCCGCCCTGGGCCATGTTGAAATTTTGCGTACCCCAAGCGGTTAATCCTTCAAAGCCCTGTTGTCGATCTCTGATCTTTTCCCAAATCGGGTTGGTGACGGCGGAATAGTAGGCGCTGTGGTTCCCTCGTGTTCCTTTATCGTCCTTGAGTTGTATTCGCACCAATTTCTCGGCATTGGCAACCGGCAGAGTTTTCAGACGAACAGCATTTAGCAACTGAAAGATTGCTGTGTTAGCGCCAATCCCGAGTGCCAATGAGAGAACTGCCACACTCGTGAAGGCCGGATTCTTGCGAAGTACTCGTGCGCCGAACTTTAGATCCTGGAAAATACCTACCATGTTCTTCTTCGACGACAGACTCGCTTAGTCTTGCGTCTTACTCCTTTACTCGTATTTCAACGCCACCAGTGGATCAACTTTTGCTGCCCGTCGTGCCGGTATCAGGCAAGCCAGCAACGCTGCCACCAAGAGAATTAAGCCAACCGCAACAAAAGTAACTTTGTCTGTTGGAGTGACTTCGAACAATAGAGATTTCAGAAAACGGGTAAGGGCGAGTGATCCGACAACGCCCAATCCGATGCCCGCTACTGTCAGCACCAGCCCTTTTGTCATGACTAATCTCATCACGTCCGCAGTGCGCGCACCCAGGGCCATCCGAATTCCAATCTCGTGCGTTCGCTGGCCCACCGAATAAGAGATGATTCCGTAGACTCCGATCGTCGCGAGCAGCAGTGCAAGTAAGGCAAAGGCGCCAAGCAGGAACATCAGTGCTCGAGAATCAGCAGCAGTCTCTTGAATCCGTTGGCTCAAAGTCTGGATGCGATGGATTGGCTGGTTCTTGTCGATTGCGAGGACTTCGCTCCGAACGGTTTTGGCCACGCTCAAAGGCTCAGCCTTTGTGCGCACAAAAAGTGTCATTCCATTCATCGCCAGCTGCGACATTGGAACAAAGATCTCAGGCGACGCGGCGACCGTAAGTGACTCTTGTTTAATATCACCGACTACACCAACAATTGTGCGACAAGGTTTCTCCTTGCAGCCGAAACCAACCCGTTTGCCAACTGCGTTACCCGATGGAAAATAGCGTCGCGCAAATGCTTCGTTAACCAGCGCTACTGGATTGCTTTTGGCGGTATCAGTGGCATCGTTGAACCGCCCACTTAACAGAGGAATTTTCAATGTCCGAAAGTAATCATCGGAAACAGCACCAAGTCCGAGAGGATGTTCTTTCGTGTGATCGGTTGGAGCCTGATCCTCAATTCCCGTGAAAATAACTAGTCCGTAATCGGCTAGAGGAGAATGAGTGATCGCACCAACTGAATCGATCGCCGGACTAGACTTCAATCTTTGGAGAAGTTCGCTATAGAACTGCTCAGTCTGTTCAGGTTTTGCATAGCTCGAGCGTGGTAAATCAATACGTACGGTCAGTACGTTTTGTGGATCGAACCCCGGATTTACGGACATCACCTTGTTGAAGCTTCTGGTCAACAACCCGGCGCCAAACAGAAGAATTACGGCAATGGCGACTTCGGCAACGACCAGCCAGGTTCTCGCGTTTCTAAAACCAGCATGAAAAACGCTAGCACTATGACCGTCTCTTAAACTGCGAACTAGATTGGGTTTTGAGGCGCTAATAGCCGGAGCGAGACCAAACAGAATACTGGTGATTAGCGAAATTCCGAGTGTGAAAAGGAGTACTGGCCCATCAATGTGAACCTGTTTGAGATCGTAAACCGATGACGCAAAACTTTCAGGAACGATCCACGTCACAGCCTGTATGCACCAAACCGAAATGATGACGCCAAGCAATCCACCCGCACCGCCAAGTACCAGGCTCTCGGTCAACAACTGTCTGATGAGTGTGCGTCGGCTTGCACCAACTGCGGCTCGAACTGCCATCTCGCGCTGTCGTGAAACTGTTCTCGCGAGCATCAGGCTCGCGACGTTTGCGCAAGCGATTAGCAGAACCAAGCCAACCGCGCCCCAAAGCACCAGCACCGTTAATCGGAAGTTGCTGACCAAATTCTGCTTTAGCGGTGCCACTTCTTTGGCAGAAAGCGGCGGCGGTTCCTTAACTTGCTCAGTTGCCTGTTTCGAAATTAGCCCGAGTTCTGTTTGCGCCTGCGCCGCTGAGATATTTGTCTTAAGGCGACCCACGACCTGGACGAGTGTGAACCATTCTCCTACCTCTCTTTGTTGGTCCAATGCCAAAGGCACCCAGATGTCGTATTCACCCGGAAAGCGAAAGCCCTTCGGCATAATTCCAACGACCGTATAGTTCGTGCCATTCAAGGTGAGAACGTCACCAACCAGCGAAGACGTGCTGTTGTAACGAGCCTGCCAAAACCGCTCGCTCACAATTGCTACTCGATCATTACCCGGTCGGTCTTCGTCCGGTAAAAAGGTTCGACCTTTTAGTGGCTTAACACCGAGAAGAGGAAACAGACTCGACGTCACTTGTGCGCAGGAGATACGCTCCGGCTCACCTCGACCGGTGAGATTGAAATTATCATTGGAATAAGCAGCCAACTGTACGAACGATTTACTATTGTCTTTCCATGCCAGGTATTCATAACCGGCGATTCCAGACAGTCCGCCATCAGTCGCCTCAGGATTCACCACCATGAGTTCGGCGGGATTCTGAAAAGGCAAGGCCTTAAGCAGCAGCGAATTCACCACACTAAAGATTGCGCTGTTTACACCTATACCAAGTGCGAGGGTCAGAACAGCAACGATCGTAAACGAAGGCTGCCTCATCAGGCTGCGAATTCCGTAGCGAATATCTTTGAACAAGTTCTTCATGAGTTCACTCGTATCTCAACGCGACCAGTGGATCGACCTTCGTCGCCCTTCTCGCCGGCAGGTAACAGGCCAGCAGGGCTACGACACTAAGCAGGACAGCGATGAGGATGAAGGTTGCCGGGTCTGTTGCACCCACGCCGTAAAGCAATTTGGTCATCAGCCTGGTAAGCAATGTAGCTGCTACCAAACCGAGTGCGACGCCGATTAGGGCCATTCGCATCCCGCTATTCACAACCAGGAACAACACATCACGACGTTGTGCTCCCAGGGCCATCCGGACTCCGAGTTCGTGTGTTCGTTGGCCCACGAGATAAGAGATAACGCCATATAACCCGATGCTGGAAAGTAGCAAAGCCATCGCCGCAAAACTTCCCAGCAAGATCATTGAAAACTGCCGAGCCGCGAGGGTCTTGCCAATAATCTCGTTCATCG
>DATIBX010000676.1:0-4636 GCA_035457105.1 Pyrinomonadaceae bacterium | reverse complement strand
GATGAAGAATCTTAACGCAGAGTGACGCAGAGGATTCGCAGAGAGACGCGGAGAAGCTGAGTATCAGTTGATGAGGTTGCCGGGGGAGAGGATGAAGTTAGGATCGAAGGCCCGCTTGAGCTCACGCATCTCCTGTAACTGCCCGTCACTATAAAAATACTTCAGATAGTCTCGCTTCAATTTTCCCACCCCGTGCTCAGCCGAAAGGGTCCCTCCATGCGCCGCCGCATATTTTAAGAACTCGACATACAACCCTCGCGCCCTCGCTCCTTCACCATCGTCCCGCGGCAAAATATTCACATGAACATGGTTGTCCCCAATGTGTCCAAAGATCGTATATCGCAATCCACTCGAAGCAAGCGTCTCCTGATACAATCGCAGCATTCCCGCAAACTCTTCATCAGGAACAGCCATGTCAGTCGAGACCTTGCGCTGCTCATACTTAGCAAACCACTCGTTCATCAACACCGGTAACTGATGACGAAACTCTCGGAGCCGCTCGTGATCCTGAGGATTGTTTGCAAACCATGAATCGGCGCTCGCCTGATGTGCTTCTGTCAGCGCGAGCCATTCATTCAACAAAGCATCTTCACTACTTGCATCGATCTCCTGCTCGAAGAAAACTGCGCCGACCGCTGTCTCAGGAACAGTTGGGTACTTCCCTCTCAAAAAATTCAACGACTCACGATCAAAAAACTCGAGCGCACGTGCATCCAGCGCTCCGCCCTGACCACTTAGACGATTCTGCAATGACTTTGCTCGCGCTTCGCCGACAAACTCCAGTACATCTGCTTCACGTTCAAAGAAAACTACTCCACTCAATAAACCTTCGGGTCGCGCAATCAAGCGCACTTCGATCTCGACGACAACACCCAGCGTTCCTTCACTACCAATAAACAAGTCGACCACATCCATGTCAGGCTTAACAAAGTAGCCAGCCGCATTCTTGCGAGTATGGGGCATCTGATACTTTGGCATTTGAGCTTCGAGGTGTTCACCATTCGATAGAGGAATTCGAATTACGCCATCGCTACTCGCTCGCAAATCACCACGTCTTAAATTTAGGAGTTCGCCGTTTGCTAAGACCACCTTGAGGCGATTGATGTAATTTCGGGTTGGTCCATACTTGAAAGTCCTGGCGCCTGAAGCGTTAGTCGCGACATTCCCACCGATAAAACAGCCCTTTTCGGTTGGATCTGGAGGATAAAGTAGATCTTCCTTTTCCACTGCTTCCTGTAGATCCGAAAGAATCACACCTGGTCCAACAATCGCGTGACCGGTACCATCCTGATTCCTGACTACAGTCGAGATCTGATTGAGTCTGTCCGTCGCGAGGACTATCCCACCAAACGCGACTCGCCCACCTACGGTCCCGGTGCCGGCGCCGGAAACAGTTAATGGAGTGCGAGTGCGATCGGCTGTCGACACAATCTCTACGACGTCCGATATAGTTTCAGGCAGTGCGACACGATCGGCGTAACCTCCGAGCATATAACTTGCATCGGAAAGATATGACTGAATTTCGTCGGCCTCAGTTTTAACGAGCATCTTTGGAGTGCTCCGGCCCGGCGGCGCTTTTAGTCTCTAAATTATTGAGTGCTTGATTTCAAATCAGAGCTTGAATTTCGAGGAGCTTGAAAAGCGGTGCCGGGCCACCGCACTCCAGGGTTATGCCAGTTGGAGTTCGCGATCGCGCAATACTTTGATGCGATCGCGTAGCTCGGCTGCTTTCTCAAATTCAAACCGCTTGGCCGCCGCTCTCATTTCTACTTCAAGCCGCGTAATTGTTGCTTCGAGCTTCGCGGGCGTGTAGTCCTCGATCTCATCGATCTCAGTTGGCACCTTGAAGTAATCAGCCTCAGACGCAGTAATCAAGGTCGCTTCAATCGGCTTGACAATAGTTTGCGGTGTGATCCCATTCTCCCGATTGTAGACCTCTTGAATTGCCCGCCGCCGCTGAGTCTCATCAAGCGCGCGCTTCATCGAGTCAGTAATTCTATCTGCGTAGAGAATCGCTTTCCCGCTCGAATTACGAGCGGCGCGACCAATCGTCTGAATCAGCGACTGTTCTGATCTCAAGAATCCCTCTTTGTCAGCATCGAGAATCGCCACCAGTGACACTTCCGGCAGATCCAGTCCTTCGCGCAACAAGTTGATTCCGACAAGTACATCAAATTCGCCGCGGCGCAGATCACGAAGAATCTTGATCCGCTCCAGCGTTTCAATATCCGAATGAAGATAGCGAACGCGCACGCCAACCTCGGTGAAGTACTCGGTTAGATCCTCTGCCATTCGTTTCGTGAGTGTCGTCACGAGTACGCGCTCATTCCGTTCGGCTCGTTGCCGACACTCTTCGAGCAAATGATCGATCTGACCTTTCACTGGATGCACTTCTACTTGCGGATCCATCAGGCCAGTAGGCCTAATAATCTGCTCAACAACTTCACCGCTCGCCTTTGTCAGCTCGTATGGACCAGGTGTCGCCGAAACGTAGATTGTCTGCCCGATCCGCGCTTCGAATTCCTTGAAATTTAATGGTCGATTGTCCAACGCCGAGGGTAAGCGGAAGCCATACTCTACAAGCGTTCGTTTACGCGATTGATCTCCCTCAAACATTCCACGAACCTGTGGAATTGATTGGTGTGATTCGTCGATCACGATCAGAGTTTCGCGCGGCAGATAATCGAGCAGAGTTGGAGGGGGTTCACCGGGGTTCTTCCCGGTCAAGTGTCGCGAGTAGTTTTCAATCCCGCGACAAAAGCCCATCTCTTTGATCATCTCCATATCAAACATCGTGCGCTGGTGTAGCCGTTGCGCTTCGACGAGTTTTCCTTCCGCAATGAGTTTCGGTTCCCACCAATCCAACTCCTCCTTAATTGTCTTCAGGGCTCGCTTGATGGTGGGCCGCGCCATCACATAGTGAGTCTTCGGATAGATTGGTACGCGGGAAGTGTGTTTCTCAATCACTTCACCCAGCAGCGGATCGATCGTGTAGACCGAGTCGATCTCATCGCCCCACAATTCAATTCGATACGCCAGATCCTGGTAACTTGGATAGATCTCGACGACGTCGCCGCGCACTCGAAAGTTACCGCGCTGAAAGTTTGAATCCGAGCGCTCGTACTGGACCTCAACTAATTTCTGCAACAACACGTCACGAGACATTCTCGCTCCCGGCTCGACAAAGAAGAGCAATCCGTAATACGCGTCGGGATCTCCGAGACCGTAGATACACGAGACACTCGCGACGACAATCACGTCACGCCTTTCAAAAAGCGCTCGCGTGGCGGACATGCGCAAGCGGTCGATGTCTTCGTTAACTATCGCTTCTTTCTCGATGTAAACGTCGGCGGCCGGTACGTAGGCTTCGGGCTGGTAATAATCGTAATAAGAGACGAAGTATTCGACGGCATTATTCGGAAAGAGAGAGCGAAATTCCTGGTATAGCTGGGCTGCCAATGTTTTGTTGTGAGCGAGGACGAGCGTCGAACGTTGGGTGCGTTCGATGACACTGGCGATCGAGAAGGTCTTGCCACTTCCGGTGATTCCGAGCAGCACTTGATCTTTAGACCCATCATTGAGGCCTTTAACTAAGGACTCGATTGCAGTCGGTTGATCTCCCCTGGGTTCGTATTGAGTAACTAATTTGAATGGCATTTGTAGGAAGATAATAACTAGAAGTTGGGAAATTATGAAAAGCAGTATTGGTCTTATTTGTCCTATAGGTCTTATCTGTCCTATTGGTCTTATTGTCCTATAGGACCTATAGGACCTATTAGTTTTACGCGGCGGAGGAGGTTGAGTCTTTAGCGGTGAGTTGATTGATGGCCTCTAGGACTGCCAGTCGAACTTCCGTCGCCAGCCCTCCACTGACGGCCAGACGACGGAACGCAGGCAACACTTCCGGCTCATTTGTCGAAGCCAGAAGTTTTATCAAAGCAAGGCGTAATTCCAGGCTCGGCTGCCGTTCGATTACCTTAATTAAGGGCTGAACCTCACCGGCCTTAGCTACCAAAAACAGCAGAGACAGAGCGCTATAACAGTCTTTATGACTTTTTGCCATCAGGTTGTTGACGGCTTCCTCAACCAGTCCCGACGCTGCCAGTGCTGCGCCAAACTCTCTTCTTTCTTCTACTGAACCGTCACGCAAAGCAACATTGAATAGAGTTGCGGCCCGGTCAGGATCCAGCTCATATAGATTTCTGACGGCGCGTCGTCTCGTTTCGAGAGCAGGACTATCTAAGGAAGCGGCGATTTCCTGGAATGGGGTGTTCGGTTCTCTCAACACCAACGCCCCTGAGGTGGATTCCAGTAAACGTCGTCTGGCAGCTTCGCGAAGGACCTCGATGTCGTGTTGCCACAACTCATCTGCTGTTACTTCGGCAAAATTCTGGGGAGTAACAGACTTCGCCCGCTTCACCGGCTTACGAGCCTTAACGGGTTTTGGCTGCGCACTAAACAGACGCTTCATACCTTGGAGCGCGCCGGCCCGGCGGCGCTTTCTAAGCCTTCCCTTTTGGGGAGACTCGTTTTGATATTGAGGCCTTCAAATTCGCTGTGTTTTGAAAAGCGCCGTCGGGCCGGCGCACTCCAAAACTACTCCCAGTTATTGGTTGCCGCGCGTCACGTCTCCGGC
>DATIBX010000675.1:0-4538 GCA_035457105.1 Pyrinomonadaceae bacterium | reverse complement strand
CGTCTTCGCATCCTCGCAGTTGGTGAACTCGACTACAAAGTTTCCTTCGAGCTCACCCGAGCCTGCACGAGATGCGAGGTGAAAAAAGCCCACGGCTCGATCTGCCGGGCGGCAGCGCATGGTCCACTGTTTTTCGGCGATCTCAATTGGGAACACAATGCGCGTTCCCGGATCGACGTTTCCATCGCCATCAGTTTTGATGTGTAGGTCCCAGCCGTCGGCGTGGAGATCAACGTAGTTATGGCCGACGCTTCCTATCTTCGCGCCAGGGCTCGCCTGGTCGAACCGAAGGTCGCTTACTCCAAATATCTTTGCCTCGAGCTTGGTGGGCACGATCCCAAAAAAGGGGCGGTCCATGCGAGGCTTCTCGATGATTACTTCGAACACCCGGATGTCGTGCCCGCAAGACTCGGCGCGCCTTCGTTCGGCCGCGATAAGAGCCATGCGAGGCACGCGAGGCAGAGCACTAACACCAACGCGAAATGATCAGCGGTATCTTCAGACGTCTTTGCATTTCATTCCCAAGATCACCGCAGACCCTGGCGTCGGTCAAGCGATTTAGGACCTATCCGCAGATTTCACAGACTGCGCAGATTTCTTCCAAAATGTTCGGAGTCCTTCGTCGAAACTCAAAGGAAAAAAATCGGCGTGATCTGCGCAATCTGCGGATGATCGTGTTGTATCATGCACAGACACGATCTAATTAGGTTAACTCTCGACACCCAGGAACAAGGTAACGTACATGAGCAACTCACTTGATCCGACACCCATCTTGCAAACTGCCTTCGGCTTTTGGAATTCGAAAGTCCTCCTAACCGCAGTCGAGATGGGGCTATTCACTAAGCTCGGTAAGCGTCGTTTGACCGGCAGCGAGCTGGGAGCGGAACTGCAACTCCACCCGCGCGGCATTGCCGACTTTTTCGACGCACTGGTCGCCATGAAGTTTCTTGAACGCGAAGGTGAAGGCGCCGATGCTAAGTATTTCAACACGCCTGAAGGTGAGTTATTCCTCGACGAAGCAAGTCCGCGTTACATCGGAGGCATTCTGACAATGCTGAATGCGCGCCTCTTCAAATTCTGGGATGATCTTCCGGAAGCGTTGCGAACGGGCAAACCGCAGAACGAGATCAAGCATGGACAGAAGGGAATGTTTGAAGAACTCTATTCCGACCTGCCACGGCTGGAACAGTTCATGGGCGCGATGACGGGCCTGTCCCGACTCAACTTCGAAGCGTTCGCAGATAAATTTGATTGTTCGAAATTCCAAACACTTTGCGATGTTGGTGGCGCGACTGGCTTGTTGAGTATTGAATGCGCTAAGAAACACCCGCATCTGAAGTGCATCAGTTTTGATCTGCCGCCGGTCCAACCGATAGCGAATAAGCACATAGCAGCCGCGGGGCTGGAGGACCGCATTCAGACCGCGTGTGGTGATTTCTTCAATGACCCGCTGCCCAAAGCTGACGTCATCACGATGGGCATGATTCTGCACGATTGGAATCTCGAGAAGAAGATGCACCTCATTCGCTCCGCCTACGACGCGCTGCCGGACGGTGGTGCACTGGTGGCCATCGAGGCGCTTATCGACGACTCTCGTCGCGAGAATGTCCAGGGTCTAATGATGTCACTCAACATGCTGATCGAATTCGGCGATGCGTTTGATTACACCGGGGCAGACTTCCGCAAGTGGTGCAGTGAAGTTGGATTCAAACGCTTTGAGGTGATTCACCTTGCCGGACCCTCAAGCGCCGCCGTGGCCTACAAATAACAGTTAGTCAGGGCGCACCGTCCGCAGCGTTACGGTACCGCCAGGGAAGCGACCGGATACTTCACTCAACAAAGTTAATCGTGAAAATCCAGGCCGACAATCGCCGCCGCATCCGGTCGCTTCGCTCTGGGTACCATAGTTGCGGTTCAGAGGAGTTGTGATCGGTGATTTTAGAGCATGGTCCAATTCTGTCGGTCTTTTCGGAGCTGTTTGTGTTCTGCTTGAGGAGATCTTCAAACGTGCCATTTTCGATAGCACTGAAGGTGCGGGCCGAAGGTAGCCAGTGGTGGAGTGCGAGTCAGCGAGCACGGAGCCACTGGAATAGGAGTTGAGCACGAGTCGAAACCCTGAAAGGGTGACAGAGAAACGAGCCTGGTCCAATTCTGTCGCTCCTTCGGAGCTCTCACGTTTATTCGCGGACGGATCCAGGGGTTCCGCGCTTCGCGCTACACCCCTGGCTACCCTCTCTCGGCACCTGCGGTGCTACGCGCACAAGTTGGATCCCGATGGCTAATTGTCCGACAAGCTAATAAAGCATGTCGGACATTTGTTGTGGCAGTTATTTTTATTGTGGTTGCTACCGTGATGCGATCAGCAGCTCCTTTGCCCTGGCGCACAATAAGTTGGTTGAAATTGAAGTCGAGGTCTTTGACTCTCAGGCGCATGGCCTTCATCAGGCGCAAGCCGGAACCATATAAAAGGCTTGCAATAATCGGCGGAGTACCAGACAGGTGAGCAAAGATTGTTTGCACTTCGGCGCGCGTGAAAACGACAGGAAGCTTTCTGAAGGCTTGGCTCGTTCAATATGATCGATATACGGCAGGTTCTGTTTGAGCACATCGCGATACAGAAAGAGAATAGCACTGAGGGCAACGGTTTGGGTTGAGGCGGACACTTGAAGACTGACGGCAAGATGGGCGAGAAACTGTCTGATCTCAGTCTCGCGCATTTCGAGTGGGTGTCGTTTGTTATGGAAGAGTATGAACCGTTTAATCCAATTAACGTATGCGGTTTAGGTTTTGAGGCTAAGGTGCCTGAGCCGTGCAGAGGTGCGCACCTGGTCCAGGAGTTTCGGTGAGGACATCTTGAAATCCTTTCGTAGTGAGGAATTGTCTTGCCGTATAATAACGCTCGTGATGTACTCAGACGACAAATTCGCATGATAATTTCTTAGCCCGCTGATCTGACGTCTAATAAGGAGTTATGCCTCTCGCGGATAAGGGTAAATGAAAATCAAAAATCTATCTCAGCCCTCTTTTCTTATCTCGCTCTTCGTAGCTGCGCCCTACCTATCAGATTCGGATAGTGGTAAAGCAAAAGCCGCGTGCTCACTGTTAGATTCATCTCGCGCGCCAGTTTTCATTTCTTATGAGGGAGTAGCTGAAGGACAGTCTTATTCTGATGTGAGATTGAGATTACACAATAACTCGGATTGTCCAATTCTTGTTGAAACCGATGATCATGATCCGTTTGTCTTTCGAGGAAAAAAGAATGTTTCGCTGCACTATCTCTTGTACGATGGACCGCGCCAGACTCTGAAGCCAGCTTACGGCTGGGGTGATTCGGTTTTTAGGATCGAGATTCCCGGCGGCGAATCAGTTTGGTTTCTGGTTGCGTGGTCATATTTCAAAAAGCAATTACACGTGGCAGTTCCGTTTAGCTTCACGTGGGAAGGGAAGAATGATGTAGTCGCCGGCGGAGTAGGAGGAGTTGGTCACTATGTGTTTTTTCTCGTTGATGATATTCCCGCGCAGGATCAGCGCCGAAAGTAACCGCCTTCGCCGAGGCATAACAACATAAGCGCTTGGAGCGGACTCGCCATGAGCGGGCCTCTTTGTTAAGTTGCGTAGGCGAGCCGCTGAAACGCAAGCGTTGGACGGCTAGTCGGATGCTGAGAAATGAGTCATCGAAAATTAGAAATTCTCGCCTCACCTGGGTTCCTCGTCGGTTTGTTTTTCTTCTTTTGAATGATTTTGTTCTCAAGGAACACTTTCATAATGGTTTTACCGGTAAGCTCTCCGATTTTGCAGGGTTGTTTGTGTTTTCGCTCTTTTGGGCGGCATTCCTCCCAGGTCAGAAAGCGTTTGTTTGTATCTCAACCGCAATGCTGTTTGTATTTTGGAAATCAGCTTATTCGCAATCCTTAATTGAAGGGTGGAATAGCTTACCGTTTTATGGAATCCAGAGAACGATAGACTACAGCGATCTTTGGGCATTGGCCGTCCTTCCGCTCTCCTATTTTTATGGTGAGATCTCATTTAGGTTTTCTGTTCCCCGTCCCTTCATATACTTGATCGCGATTCTCTCAATCTTTGCGTTCACGGCGACGCAATATAGCCAGAAAGTTTCATATACCAATCAATATAAATTCCAAAGTTCTAGAAAAGAATTGCTTGAACGAATTAGTCGCTTACCCACACACGACGTAATGGACCCCTTTTGGAACGCGGATACATTCGAGATCAGTTTTGATTCTTGTACAGGCGAAGCTACGGTAACGCTTGAGGAAGAAGAAAATCAGAGTACTATCACTCTGAAACAGATGGACTATCGTTGCCCGAGTAAAGCCAATCAGGAGGAGATGCGTAGGTATTTCGAAAAGGAATTTATCAACAGGTTGCAAGCAGAGTCTGTTAGCAAGTCCGCTCAGGTCTTATATATTTGGCCGTCGTCTCCACAATCTTCGCGGTCCAACACGCGCTTGGAGCGGACTCGCCGTTGAGCAGCCAGTATTCGCAGTTGGGTGGGCGAGCCGCTGAAGCGCAACGTT
>DATIBX010000674.1:0-8402 GCA_035457105.1 Pyrinomonadaceae bacterium | reverse complement strand
TAGTATGTAGAGAAGAGGGCACTGGTTTGGCCTGGGGTTATCCACCCTCCAGAGCTCACTTTTGACTATCTGAAAAGATAGTTCAGCTAACTGGTTGGATAGCGAACCAGGCAGGTCCATAAGGCTGTTGCTCGAAAGCAGTTAGGCGCGTAGACTTTGTTTATTCAGAAAGAACCTCTCGACATTAAAATGCAGGCACGACTCGCAGCCATATCGGGAAAACTTAAGGGAGCGATAATCGCAATCAAGGACGATTCGTTCGTTATTGGTCGTGAAGTGGCTGCCAACCTCTGCATCGCGGATGCTTCGGTTTCTCGCCGTCATTCCCTCATCGAAAAACAAGGCGAAAATATTGTTATCAGTGATCTCGAGAGCCTGAATGGCACTTTCGTGAACGATGTACCTGTTCGGACTAGAGTTTTGGAACACGGCGACCGAGTCCGCATCGGCGAGTCACAGTTTCTCTATCTCGCCCATGAAGCAGGCACTACTTCTAAGTCCAGTATGGTGAGGCTGGACGGGTCCAAAGTGATGAGTGGAGCGACCCTCCAGGTTCGCTTTGACGATGCGTTCTATCTCATGGCGCGAGATCTCAGCGCTTTAATGAAGATCAGTGCAACGATCAACGCAATTAGAGGGCTGGAGGCGTTGCAAGAGCGATTGCTGGAACTTCTATTTGAAGTCGTGCCGGCACAGTATGGTGCAATCGTCCTGGTGGACGATGACCGGTTGGGAAATGGAGCAGTGTTTGGCCTCGATCGAACTCTGGGAAAGGACTGTACAGTCACGGTTAGCGCGACAATTGCTCAACAGGTCTTGCGCGATGGCGTTGCGTTGCTCGCAAGTAATGCGCTTGGTTCGGATTTTTCGAGCGACAGTTTGATTGAGTCGGCTACGGCGTCGGTTCTTTGTGTGCCATTAATTATGATGGACCGGAAACTCGGCGTGCTTTATCTCGCCACTAGTGTTAGCGATCATCAGTTCAATAAAGATCATTTGCAGCTAGTGACCGCGATCTCAGGTATTGCTGCCGTAGCCATCGAAAATGCCCGACGGTTCGAATGGCTTGAGAGCGAAAATCAGAGATTGTTGGCTGATGTAAATATCGAGCACAACATGATTGGTGAAAGTGGTCCAATGCAACGCGTCTACCACTTTATCTCGAAAGTTGCGCCGACTGACTCGACAGTGCTCATTGAAGGTGAAAGTGGAACAGGCAAGGAACTGGCTGCCCGCGCAATCCACCGTAATAGCAAACGATCCGACAAACCATTTGTTGCTGTGAATTGTGCCGCCCTCGCCGAGTCGTTGCTCGAATCAGAGTTGTTTGGACATGAAAAGGGCGCATTCACCGGAGCCCAGAGTCAGAAGAAAGGTCGTCTTGAAATTGCTGATGGCGGAACTTTATTTTTGGACGAGATAGGTGAACTCTCGCCATTTCTCCAGGTTAAGTTGCTGCGTGTCCTCCAAGAGCGAGAGTTTGAAAGAGTTGGCGGAAACATTTCCATCAAGATCGACATCAGGTTGATTGCGGCCACAAATAAGAACCTCGAAGAAGCCATCGAATCCGGACAGTTTCGGCAGGATCTTTTCTACCGGCTGAATGTGGTTTCATTTGAGATGCCTGCTTTGCGTCAACGTCGTGAGGACATTGCCCTTCTGGCAAGTTACTTCGTCGACAAATATGGCGCTAAGTGCAATCGGAAATTGCAAGGGATTGCAGCGGAAGCGCGCGACCGTTTGGCAGCTTATGATTGGCCGGGAAATGTTCGTGAACTGGAAAATGCAATTGAGCGCGCCGTGGTTCTGGGGACTACCGACACGATTTTACCCGATGACTTGCCCGAAGCGATTTTGGAGCGACATATAGTGAATGTTGATCAGCCAACCAGCTATCATGACGCTGTTACTCACACTAAGAAGCAGATCATTCTTCAGGCCATCGAGCAGACCCATGGAAATTTCACGGATGCGGCAAAGGCGCTTGGGGTTCACCCGAACTATCTTCATCGTCTAATCAGGAATCTCGATCTCCGCAGTCACATAAAAACCAGACCATAGTTGGGCCACACTGGTCCTGTTTCCATCCAATAAATTTTCTGCAGGGCTTGGTAGAGTCATTCGCCAGTGCACAATCGTTAACTAAGATGATTGATAACCGCTTCGTAAAACAGATCGGCGTTATCGTTTTTTCGCATCGTCAGGAACAAATCGAACTGACCCAGAGAAGGATGGTTGATTGTGTGAATCGAAGTAAAAGGGGATAGCTCTGCCGCAGCTTTGAAAGTCAGGTTGAAACTGTCTGTGGCAATGACCCGTTTTGTGGTCTGAAAAGGATTAGAAGGCCGATAGACGCTGACATCTGTCAACTCAAGTTCGATCTCTTGACCGAGCGCGTTTGGCGCAGTGAAGAAACCGCCAAGGTACGGCCTAAACGTTTCGGCCTTAAATAAGAAGACCGGGTCGTACTGAGCTTCGAGTGGCAGATCAACGCTGCGTTCTAACGGGATCCTAATTTCTCCCCGTTTCTTTTTCTGCCCAAAAACTTTGGAAGCAGCAGTTAGCGCAAGTCCAGCTGAGACAACTGAAATCATGCCGGTTCTTAAGAACTGGCGACGAGGTAGGCGCATTTGTTTTTTCTCCTTCGGAGCGAAGGCTAGATTGAATGTAGTCTATTTAGCTGAGTGATGCCAAGAGATAAATTCCCTCTTGGGTTAGCATGGTCGATACGTTAGTGACTAATAGCCATCAGGCCCACCGGTTCGCGCTATTCAAGATTCTAAAAGTACGAAGCGAATATCTTTTCCAAATTCTTTCTGTCGGCTCAGCGGTACCAACTCACGATTGAATAACGTTCACCACGAGTGATAGGTGTTACTTCGTGCGTACGTTCTGAACGAAAGGCTACCAAGGTGCCTGCCTCAATGGGTAATGGAAACTCGCTATACTGGGGTTCCGCACGATAGTCAGAGAATTTCAGTGAGCCGCCACTGTAAGTCCCAGACACCGGTTTTTCGCTTTGCGGATTTAGAAGTATAACGATCGACACTCGCCGTTCAGCATCACTTGAGAGTCGAATGAGTCCAGTATTTCCGTCCTGGTGGGCCACAAAGAAATCGCCGGTGTCATAGCGTAGGAATTGAGGCTCCTCACAACGTTTCAGCGGAATCGAAAATTGCTCTTCAATCGTTTCCTTATGCTGGATCAATTTCTGTTTCACGAATTCATTAGTAGTCGCTGGCAGTTTTAATCGCTTTGCTTTTCTAACCAGATCGTTTACCTGTCCACCATCGCCCTGACCATAGACGGATGCCGGGTCGGAACCGGAAGCTTGCGCTTCCTGAATTAGTTGCCGGCACGTAACGTCGTCAAGAAAATTGGGAGTCAGTCGGAGGTCGTACCAGGCGATGAGTCGTGAAATATCCATGGCTTCGGCGGAAAAGAGTTTGCCATAAATTCGGACGGGCCACTAATTTTAACTGTCCGACATGCTTTAGAGTTGCAAGCGACCCTAAAGCTTATCGAACATTTACCTCGTCATTGGGCTTTGAAAGCAGTTCACAATTGCGCAAACGAAGAAACAGATTATTATCAATGTCGCGGTGAAGTCGCGGAAGCTATACTGACTCCCTGTGATCCAGCTCAAACAGATCAGTTGCCGACCACACGACCTTAAGGACATTGAAGGACTCTCTGTGCAACCTTTGTGTTCCTCAGTGTCTCCGTGGTGGATGACCCTAGAAAGCCAGGTCTACTGCCCCTTTTCGAGTATTGCTCCTCCACCTAAGAAGACAAAGAGGGACACAAAGGTCACACAGAGGATTGAAGCGGGCCGCAAGGTAAAGAAGTCAAATCAGCGTTCTTAAAGTAGGAAAAGTTTACAGTGGAAAACGAAAGCGCCAATATTATTCTGCGCGAAGCGACACCAGAAGACGGACAGTTTTTGTTCGAAGTTTATGCCAGTACGCGTCAAGAAGAATTAGAAGGATTGGGTTGGGACGACAATCAAAAGCGGGATTTTATTAAGATGCAGTTTCTTGCTCGCGAAAGGTCGTATGCTCGAGTGGATGATCGAATAATTGTTTTGAACGAGCGACCGATTGGGAGAATGTTAGTTGACCGGAGCGATGCAGAAATTCTGCTTCGAGATATTGCCCTCTTAACGCAATATCGGAACCGAGGGTTGGGAACCGTTTTGATTCACAACCTAATGAAGGAGGCTGCCGTTTCTGGCAAGGCCATACGTCTTCACGTACTGGCCACATCTGCTGCAGTGCGTTTGTACGAGCGCCTTGGCTTCTCTAGAGCAGGCAAAGAAGCCGCATATTTAGAAATGAAGTGGGTTCCTGCAGCTTCAGCTTGAACTCAACATTTTGGACTCTCTCTAGCAAGGCACTCTCAGAATCAGTTCATGACTCGTTACCGAATCAATCCATACATAAGTTTCATCGAGAGTCGACTGGTTCCCGATAAACTTCAACGGGCAGTGTTTCATCGATTAACGAACGAAATAATTGAACCTGGTGAAGGAGTTCGCTCTTTCTTGCAGGCCGCCAGTCCAGGAAATTGCATGTCATTAAGCGAGGCGGATCTGGTTGAGCTCGGCGAAAGCGGCAACGAACTGAAACATCTTATTCATCAAGAGTTCCTGGTCTTCGACAATCACGATCCGCTGGCACGCTTCTGTGATCATTACGTAGTTCGTCCAATTCAGAATCCAGCCGTGGCGTATCGTTCAAAGGACGGAGATTGGATATTGGTACGAACCTCGATGGAACACACAATCTATTCGCCAAAGCGCGACGAGCTACCGTTCGTGATCGAAGAGAAGATGTCACCGTTGATCGGTGAAATATTTTTGCTGGCTGACGGTACTAAAACTCTGCAACAAATTTTCGCAACAGTGCGACCGAACCGAGCTGAAAGCATCTTGCAGGATTCCGAATTCAGAACAGCAATTGATTGGCTTACAACCCAGGATCGCCAGCTCATCAAATTCACACTGCAAGTTGAGGATCTTGATCAACCCTTTAAAAATGTCAATATCGTACCAAGGAATCTTTATCATTCCGATAGATGGGACGGTCAGCTTGACAATGAGTCAGCTGACGACATCATTGATTTTCACCTCCTCGGAATTGAAGACGCTAGTTGGGAATTTGACCTAATAGAACCGACGATAAACCATTGTTACCGTTTCCCACACGACGCACTCGGCGGGTCTGATTATGGTTCCAGTTTCTGCATTGCGACTCTTAAGCCCGATGTGCTTGCGTTATTGGACCACTCGCGCAAACTGGATGTTTTGGAAATCGGAGGCGGAACGGGTAGTTTTGCGAAGTCGTTCATCGAACAAGCCAAGGTCCTGCACAGTTCTCACTCAAATGGGCCCAGCATCAAATATCACATACTTGATCTGTCTCCTGCGTTGCTGGAGAGTCAAAGAAGAGTCTTATCTCACCTACTTCCAGAGACCAGACATTTCCAGCAGGACGCGACCGAGTTTGATATGCCGGACCATCTATTTGACTTGATCATAGCGAACGAGGTAGTCGCGGACTTTCCCGTTGCATCGGTACGGCGAAAAACTGGAAATGAGTACGACCCAGGTAATGGTCCAACTGCGAGTAAGGAAGGTCAGACGTGGCAGGGAGATGGTGTTTATTATCTCGAGAAGTATGATCTTTTTGATCGCAGTGCTCCCAGTTCCTTCGTCCTTAACGCCGGCGCTTTCCGTTTCATTGAACGAGCGTGGAAACATTTACGGCCGGGAGGGACACTTATACTCTCAGAATACGGGTCGGAGTACCGATATCCGGCCTGCTCTTTTCATCTCAACCATGACGAGTTTTCTATTCACTTTGGCCACCTCGCCGCATGCGCAGTCAAAGTGGGGTTCCATTACAGGCTTACGACATTAAAGGAGTTTCTTTCCTTTAATGACGAACTTCCAGTGCTGAACGGACGTGAAGAACATATACTCTGCCTGAATCACGTCCTAAAAAACTACGGGACCACTCTTCCTTTTGCAGTGATTTCCGAGTCACAATTTGAACGACAATGTGAGGGGATAGCAGAAAAGATAGGATTGACCGGCCACTCTTTCGCACCGGTGAAAAACAAATATCACTTCGGGCCGAACATAGAGGAGTTCCTGGTTTTGATATTGAGCAAACCTCGTTAGCAAACCAATGAGAGCGGCCCAGCGATCCAACGAAACGCTGCGATGATCAGGAGGAGTTTACATGGAGGCTGTTTTAAGCCACGAAGTATTTGCACAATATATCAATACAAAGTTTCAGATTAAGATCGAGGAACAAAGGGCCGTGGAATTGGAACTCGCTGAGGTTTCCGACCTAAAACTGTATCCCAAACAGGAGGAATTCGCAGTTACCTTTCGTGGGCCACTGGATATGTTTCTCGGCCAGGGCTTGAGGTCTTTTACGCACGAACAGATGGGCGAGTTTGAGCTGTTCCTGGTACCCACAGGCAAGGATGAGCGCGGCTATAATTACGAGGCAGTCTTCAATCGACTGCGGGAGGCGACCACTTAGATGGACGGCGAGCCGCAGGTGCCTTCAAACATCACTCTTCGTCCTGTTGTTTTAGGTGATCAGGATTTTCTCATTGAGGTCTATGCAAGCACTCGAGCCGAGGAGTTGGCAATAATGCCTTGGACCGATGAGCAGCGCGACCAATTCATTCGATCACAATTCAATGCGCAACAGCAGTATTACGCAGAGAAGTACCCAACCGGTACTCACGATGTCATTCTGTCAGACGGCCAGCGGGCGGGTCGTATTTACGTGGCGCGGTTGGACCAGGAAATTCGAATTATTGATATCGCGGTGATACCAGCCGAGCGAAATCGTGGGATTGGGAGTTACCTGATCAAGCAATTGCTTGAGGAGGCAACAGGGAAAAACAAGATTACGCGGATTTTCGTGGAAGACTTTAATCCTTCGTTGAGCCTCTTCAAGCGCTTTGGCTTCAACATGATCGAGCAACACGGTTTCCACCTGCTGCTGCAATGGACTCCGCCAGCGTACGAACGCACTTGATAATTGGAGCGAGGGATCCGTTTTAATTAATTCAAATACTGACGAGCAAATCTCTCAGCAGGTTCACGGGTAGAGACGATTGACCACTGCCTCGTAATGTGGAGCAGGCTTGTTTTTGACTCTAGTCGGCACAATCAAAAACGAGAACATCCCCATTTTTTCATGCTCGATCAGATAGGTGTTTTGTTTAAGGATTGTGTCCTTTGGTCCATGGAATAGAAGCGAGAAACCTTCTTTTCCGGTCTTGCTCTGTTTTCGAGAAGCAAAACTAGTCACGTCGATCAACTTCACTTCAACCTTTGATCCTTCATGGTTGATCAAAAACGTCGTATCGATTTGCGACTTGAAGGCAGCCAGGCTCAAACCCGATGCGTTTGAAGTTCCGGTGAGGCCCATCGTCGAGGCTTTCTCGCTGAGGCCCAACGGAACTCCCGTGGCGAGAGCCATCAACGTCCCTCGCTTTAAGAATTCTCGGCGCGAACTACTCATCTTAACCTCCTAAAAGAACGTGCTTATAGTTAGAGCGGTTAGAAAGGTGGTGCAGTCTATTTCTTCTTCGGCAAACTTTCAACAAAAAAGATCCAAATAAGAAATATTACGCAACCCTTTCGCAACCACAAACACCCTCTTGTAATATTTCAGATTTCGATATATAGTGCGCCCTCGTCATTAGTATGGACCACGGCGGAACGAATTCCCGCCGAATAACAATTGCTCGACGCCGCACTGAACTTTCAGAATGCCGCGAAGAAGAGAAACCTTGCTGGGGCCTTGACCCCGAAGAACCTTAAACCTCGCTCGCTAAATTAAGGATTTCATTACGGCTACCGTGAAGGAGACTGTATGGCCCAACCGTACGTAGGCGAAATCAGAATGTTTGGCGGTAATTTTGCCCCAAACGGCTGGATGTTTTGTGATGGGCAGTTATTGCCGATCTCTGAGAACGAAACATTGTTTCAATTGATTGGGACCACGTATGGCGGTGATGGGGAGAGTACTTTTGCGCTACCAGACCTGCGCGGGAGATTACCGCTGCACTTCGGCCAGGGGCCGGATGGTACTACCTATGCACTGGCGGAAACTGGAGGAGCGGAAGAGGTAACGCTTACAACGCAGCAGATTCCGATCCACACCCACGCGATGGGTTGTAGTTCTGGGGGTGGTCAAAATTCCAGCAATCCAGCAAATGCCCTGGCGTCCGTCTCAGACATAAGTCAGTACAACGATCTAACCGTAGCCCCGAACACCGCGCCAAACGCCCAGTTGGGAACTCCAGGGTTTTCAAGCGACGCAACAGGGGGTTCTCAACCGCACGAGAACAGAATGCCCTTCCTCTGTATC
>DATIBX010000673.1:0-2801 GCA_035457105.1 Pyrinomonadaceae bacterium | reverse complement strand
AAAGTTCAATAGATTCATGCCGTTTCTGACTCGACTTCTCTACGGGGGCATCACCGAAGAATTGCTCTTTCGATGGGGCGTGATGACCCTATTAGTCTGGGCTTCATGGAGAATTTTTCAAAGAGGTCAGGGTAGGCCACGAGCCATCTGTTTTGTAAGCGTCATTGTAATTTCGTCAGTTATTTTCGGTATTGGGCATTTGCCTATCGTGGCCGCACTCGGTGCTGGTTTCACAATACCGATAGTCGCTTACGTCATTGTTGCTAATTCCATATTTGGTTTGATTGCCGGCTATCTTTACTGGCAGAAAGGTCTTGAAGCGGCAATCATCGCACATATGTCGGCGCATCTCGTTATCGTGACCGCGATGCATTTTGGAACATGAGAGCTACCAGAAAGCAAATTGCGCAGCATTGGCAGTAACGCGCTACACTTTGAGTTGATTAATGACTTAACTGCAGAGCAAAAGCTACTATGGTTACACTTCTTTATATTGTTCTAATTCTTATTCTTGTGTTCGCCAATGGATTCTTCGTCGCTTCGGAGTTTGCTCTTGTTGGTGTCCGCCGCTCGCGTGTAGAGACTCTCGCGGCGTTAGGAAACACTAATGCACAACGACTTCTTGGTCTTCTCAACAATCTGAATGCTTACATCTCTGCTACTCAGCTGGGTATTACCATGGCATCTCTTGCGCTCGGATGGATCGGGGAGCCAGTCTTCGCTCATTTACTTGAAGCGCCGCTGAAGCATCGGGTGTCAGAGATTACGTTGCACACGATCTCTTTTGCCATCGCGTTCACGATTATTACGTTCCTGCACATTGTGCTCGGCGAACTCGCGCCTAAGACGCTCGCCTTGGAGCGCGCAGAGAAAGTTGCGCTAGCGATTTCGTGGCCAATGCAAGCTTTCTACAAAGTGTTTCAATGGCCAATCCGATTACTCGACTGGGCCGGTACTCGCACGGTGCGGCTTTTCGGATTGCATCCGACGAAAGATCACAGTTCGGTTTACACGGAGGAAGAACTGCGCCATCTCGTTGATGTTTCGAGAAGGAGCGGCCACCTCGAGCGTGAGGAACAGCAACTCATTCATCGTGTCTTCGACTTCTCAGACGCCGAAGTCCGTGAGGCCATGGTCCCGCGCAATCAGGTCAAGGCAATTCCAGTCCACGCCAGTCTCGAGGAGGTAAGAACCGCCTTTCTTTCTACCGGCTATTCGCGTTTCCCAGTTTATGATCAAGACTTTGATGACATCGTAGGTCTACTGTTCAGAAAGGATCTGGACATGGGCAGAATTCCCCATGAGGGTTTTGTTTTGAGAACTCTAGTTCGACCTGCCGCCTACATACCCGCAACGGCATCGCTTGCCCAAGCTCTCAGGCAAATGCAAATGGCGCGGGTTCATTTCATGTTTGTGATCGATGAACACGGCGGAATGGAAGGAATCCTCACACTGGAGGATCTGCTTGAAGAGATCGTGGGTGAAATAAATGACGAATACGATGAAGAGGTACGTGATCAGATCAGCAAGGATGGCGAGACTTACATCCTTGATGGCCTGTTAGCTGTGCGGGACGCGAACCGGCGTCTGGGATTGGATCTTCCTGATGACGAGAGCTATACAACGATTGCAGGTTTTTTGATGGCGGCAGCTGGGCGGATACTGAAACCGGGTGAAACCGTTGAACACGAAGCTGGAACTTTTACAGTCGAACGCGTCGACACGCGGCGTATCAGCCGAATACGCTTTATTTCCGCTCGTAAAAACGAAGGGATATTTTCAACGCTAGTTTCACTTATCGTGGGAACATCGCTGGTGTCCGATACAGCCGACGTTGTGACGAGCACGCTTCCTTGTTTCATTTAACATGGGATCAGCGATTTCCAGCCCTCAGGAAATATTTCGCTGCGCTTCAGCGCGGCGGCGGCGCATTTCTTTGATTTGTGTTTCTATATTGCGGAGATGTAGTTCAATGATTACTCGGTCGCCGCTGCTTCGCTTTAAGCCTTTTTCAAAATCACTCTGCGCTTCATTCTTCCTGCCCTGTAGCATCAACCCATACCCTCGATTCGCGTAAATCATCGACAGCAAAAAATCGTTAGGGGGATTGAACGCTAAAGCCTGTGTGAAGTCCTCGATCGCTCCCCGTAGATCCCCCGGGACTATGGGTGCAACACTCCCATGCCCAGTCAGACACTTATTGTATCGCCCGGGCTTTTTCTCCAACGTGAACATGGCCCTTAGCATGCTCTGTAGTGAATGACTGAAAGGATCAAGGACTACGCATGCAATCACACGAATTAGCGGGAAGGTCGGCGGCGAGCGTGCACGCATCTTACAGATCGCTGGCCAGCCTGTCCGCAGGATCGTTTGTGACGCGAGGAAACGTGAAGAGTGGGCAGCGGTGGCATTCGCTTTCGTTGTAAACGCATGGTCAACGACGTGCAGAATCGTGGTGATCTTTGCCCGTAAAACAATTGGACCAAAATTGGTCGCAAGTCTGATCTCCGAGATGCCATTTGCGGTATGAGTGATTTTCCAAATGCTCAAACTTACGGAAGTATTCGGGCTCTCTAGAATTGGCGTCCAGGGATTAATCCTTCTCTAACACTTCGGAACTTCATTATTTCCGCGAGGTTCCGTACGAAGTTCTAGGCCCAGCGATTCAAGCAGACGACCTGTTATCGACGAAATTTTAGTGACTGTCGAAATTAACAAATCTTCGATTTGCAGTTCCTGGTCGAGGGTCAACGTACCTAGCCGGCGTCTGAAACGAACCAGTTGCATGCGAGCAATCTCGT
>DATIBX010000672.1:0-14731 GCA_035457105.1 Pyrinomonadaceae bacterium | reverse complement strand
ACAGGCCGTTCGGGCGTATTCAACATTCCGGCCGGCATGGCGACAGGGACGATCTCGCGAAACTTGAGGTCTATCCGAAACAGCATGTTCTCGTGCCTTTGTGGTCTCTGTGACTTTGTGGCGATGGGTTGTTTAGTATTTTCCCACCACGGAGACTCAGAGAACACAAAGGTTGCACAGAGTAAACCAAACTAAGATACGACCCGGAACCTTCAAATTGGGCAGCCGAAAGATATCCAATTATTTTCGTGGTTCGCGTAAACATATTTCCTTCATGGACCTAAGGCGCCCAACGCTCCGCTTGCCACTTATCGCACGGTCAGCTTCACGGCGATTATTCGACAACTTTGTCAAACAATCATGGCTGAATGCTCTTGATTGCGAGCTCGGCAAACCGGCGAACGTCCTTGCTTGGATCAGACAACGAATTCCGCAACGCAGGTAACGCCATCTTCGCCGCTGGACCGATGGATCGTAACGCGATACACGCGCTGTTTCTCGATCCTTCGTCCGCATTAGACAACAAGGTTATAAGTTCCGGCACCGCGGACTCCGCATCAGGGCCCATCTCGCCTAGCGCTTGCGCGGACCACGAGCGCACGTTCGGTTCACTATCCTGCAAAGCCGCCGTGAGCGCGGGTAGGGCAGCCTTGATGTCAGTCTTAGACCACGAAGGCTCAAACCAGGTACCTGCGAGTACGTCGAAGGCGAGAGCAGCATTTTTTCTAAGCTGAACATCGTCATCATGGAGTCCACGGGCTAGCGCCACAACACCTTCTGGTCCGAGATGACGGATTTGATCATACAATTGGCGTCGCCTTCGCTCTTCCGGCTTTATTACTCCATTTGAATTAATTAGCGGCGGTAAGGGCGTTGGCAGATCGCGCAGTTGCTGGACTAGTGAGTCGGCCTGGCTCTGAGCGCGCGTGATAGCCAGCGAAGTGCCGCTCACATATAGGGCGAGTACAGTAATGAAAATTCTCAGGATGCTACGTGCGTACCAACACCTATTTTGGATCGTTATGATCACTCTGCATGCCTTATTTCTTCTTTTCCGGTTTCATTGGTTGCCACAGCTCAACCTTGTTGTTGTCCGGATCCATGATCCATGCAAATTTTCCGTTTTCGTCCGACTGTGGGCCCGATACAATTTCGACGCCGTTCTGCTTTAGCTGATCGAGCAATTCGTCCAAATTATCAACCCGGTAGTTGATCATAAAAGGAGACTCGCTCGGGCTGAACCATTTGGTATCGCTGTCCGCCGCGCTCCACACCGTTAGGCCGCCGTCTTCGGCCTTATCTTCAGGCCATCGCAATATCGCACCACCCCAATTCTCAAGATTGAGACCGAGATTTTTTTGATACCACGAAGCGAGTTCGCTGCCCTTGTTCCTGCTCTTAAAAAATATTCCGCCAATTCCCGTAACTTTCGCCATATATTTTCCTCCGATCGTTTGTTTATCTTTTTCCTAAGCGGTGGTTTTCAATTTACCGCCAAGAATCGTCATTGGAATCAGAAGCACCGTAAAGATAACGCCATACCAAAGGGGAACATGCCGCCAGGACAGGACCACGATCAATAAATCAAAAGCGAGCAGCAGAACACCGAGTATTAGCGGCGAGCGTTTGTTTTCGCCCGCGATCAGTGCAGCCAGAAATCCGGCCATGGCCGAGACGATTGCACCACGGACAATATTCATGACAAGAATCGTCGTGTCCGGTGTGAACTGGCCACCAGTGGCAATGGCCGCTTCGAACGCGTGTTGATGGGCGCCGTACCACGCAGGCCAAATGGCCGAGAAAATCTTTTCACTTCCCACCCACACTATGGACCAAGCGAAGAATCCGACAATAGCGCCCAAAACGATTCGTACCATAAAATTCTCCTCTTTATTTTTTTTGAAAGGTCATCAAAGGAATCAACGCGTTTTTGGGTCCTTTATTGCTGTCACTTTCTCTCCTACAGAGGCACTACCGGCACCGCGCAGTCGATGTCATATTCTTCCCATCCCTTTTCGTCTGGTTGTCGCCGATATATTTCCATACCCGGAAGATTGGCGGGTTGATAACGACTACGCGGCAGCCAATAGCGAAAAAGATATTGAATAACCTTGTTCTCATGACTGAAGTCGCCAACACATCTGATCGCTGCTACCCGACAAGGCGGAAAATCAGTGAAGTCCACGTCGCCATCACGCTTCCAATCCGCCGGCACTTTTACGCACCAATCGAAACGACACAATGGGAGCGGAGTGACATCAGGGTTGTCCTGCGACATGCCGTAGAGCAAGATGTCGTCAATATTGCCACCCTTGTGGAGATACCATTCAATCAGGCGGTAGTAAGCATTCTTTATCCGACTCAATGAGCTGTATGAATCGTATACCCTTAGATACGCCAATCTTTGTTTTGGCAGCGAGCGGAGATACACCTTAAATTCGAAGCTTTCCAAATCTTCTAAAGTATATCGAGGAAATTCATCTCTGAATTGACCATTCTTGCTATTTTCCAAAGGTCTCTTTCTGTCCCACTTCCCAGCACTCACACCAAAGTGCTTTTTGAACACGCGCGAGAAAACCGAGACAGAACCAAACCCAACTTCAAAAGCGGCGGCAGTGATCGAAAGTTTCGGAACCGTTCGCAGTAAATTTGCCGCACGCTCTAACCGCATGCGTACCACCATATCGTTGACAGTTTCTTCCGTAATCGATTTGAAGACTCGGTGAAAATGAAATTTCGAAAAACACCCCACGCGGGAGAGCGTATCTAGCGATAGATCTCCATCCAAGTTTTGCCGAACGTGGCTTATAACGGTATTTATGCGTCGCGTATACTCTTCACTCTGTACAGTATTTGCTGACATGGTTCAAGAGGCTGATCTCAATATGAACGTCAGCTCCTCGAGCTCCTTTGATGGAAACGCGCGATGCCATCTCGTGTGCAATTCTTCGGAGCTGAATCTGCCTTGAAGGTTTCTCAGTGCTCGCCAAAATGGAATAGCAATTTCATCATACGACCCCTTCGCTTTCAAACGACTCTCCGCCCGCTGCAACTCACGCCGGTGATCTGGAAATTCCAACAATTCAAAGTTCACTAAGTTACCTGTCTTGCGAAAACGCAACTCACACTCGACTGGCGCCTCGTTCCAACTTACCCGCCACTCGCCTTCATAGAGAAAGAGGTTATATAAAGCATCAACCAGATCAAGAAACGAGTCATAAGGCGTATAACACGCGATAATGTCAGCGATTTCAACACCGCAACTCAGCTTCACGCATACCCAGCCATCTCCAGGATCATCAAAAATAACTTTGAGCTTGTGAGACATGCGAAAGCCAACTTTAGGCGAACCGAACACTGCACTGCGAAGGACCACCATCCACTCCGGCTTAGGGCCACTCACTACCGAGTCGCTGCAAGCTTTGTTCGTCTGTCCGCCGGAAGAATTGAGATTTCTGAGTTCGGCAACTCTAACTCAACTCACGGACAAGGCTCTCAGCTTCATTTCCTTGCACCGAAAGTGCAATAGAAGGTAGCTAGGGGTAAAGCGCGAAGCGCGAAAGTCCCAGTGATCCCCAGACGACATGAACCGAGCTCTGAAAGAGCGGCAGGAATTGGACAATGAGCTCCGCAGTCTCATCTCTGCCACCCTTTCAGGGTTCCGGACATCAGCCGACTCTACTCCACTACTGGCTACCTTCTGACGCACCTTCGGTGAAAATCCAAGCTAACCCGGAGTCCGACGAATACCGGTCTTCAGGTGAGTACTCTTTTCAGCGTCCGTCCAACAATGGGAAGGATTCGACCTGCTGTCATTCCCAGTCCTTCTTTAGTAGCAATTCTTCAATCCGGTAGGCATGCAACATCTCGTGTGTCAGCAGATGTCGAAACATGATCCATACTGAGTAATGACTGTACGCTTCGTGCTCTGCCGTTCGCTGCCAGTCGTCCACCGATAGCTCCTTCAACCTCTTCACCAGACTAATCCGCTCTCTCACATACTGATCGAGTACTTCGTCTAAATCAATGCTAAGTAGCGCTCCTGCTTCCTCCTCTGGAGAAGGCAGCATGGACCTTATATAAGGGGTTGGAGCAGCTAACATCAATTCGAGGCGTGCGAGGAATGGTCCATCAGAGGTGGCGAGATGGCAAGCGTGTTCATGAGCGGACCATTTCGTCGGGCTGGGCCGACGCTTCAGATACTGGGGCGGCACCTCTCGAATGAGAGGAATGATAACGCCAGGAGCATTCTCCAAGGCAGTAATTAAGGTAGTTGTGTCGCTCATCAACTTCTCCTGCTAGGCATCAAGACGTTTCAGGATCTCTGAACGCCGGCCACACGAGTCACAAAGTTTGCGGAACTCATCTCGATCGAGTATTCGGTCAACATAGATCTCAGCGGTAACCGGGTATTGCAACTGGCTATATAAGAAACCCCAACGAATATCAGGATGATGACGCAAGACTTTGCCATTCAGATCCCGGACCGTTGCCCGTGGTCGCTGATCGAATGAAATCATAACTGCTCGATGCGACCAGCCGAGAAAGGTCCAGACCTTCGTTTTACGACGCTGCACGTCGTAGAAAACAGGAATCATAGTGCGCAGATCCTGGTCGAGATCAGGGTCGGAGTTCAGATCACGCATCCAGGACACAAATCGTGCCGCGGCATCACCTGCCGAGACTTTTGAATCCGGAACTTCTTCCGGAACTAGACCAAGCTCTCGACTAACGCTCACGTGCGCCCCGAGGAACAGCGTCTCAATATCATCAAGTTCTTCTGCCAGGGACATTCGTACTGGTCCAACCTCAGTCAGTCGGTGGAGTTTCAGCAGTGTTTCAGCACCGAACGTGTCCTTCAGCACAGTCCGAATGAAGCGGTAGCCCAACGCCCGTCGGAGATAAAACGTTGGGAGCGGTTCGGCCGAGAGCGCCGGATCGATGTCGATGAACACGTCCTCCTGTTCTGCACCCATCGCTGCGCCACACATTGCGACTTCTAGTTGTTTAATGTGCGACTCCCGGGTCAAAGTTAACGCACCCTTGAAGAGATCGAGGAGAAACTTCCGATACTCATCATCGAGGAAAAGACGCTTGCCTTCTGGCATTCGTTCAGGAATCACAAGCGGCTCGAGTGCCCACGTTTGGTAGTCGTACCAGCCCGAATTGGCTGTTGGGCCAAGGTCAAGTTCCCCGGAACGAATTTGTCGGATCAGCTCGTCCACCAGAACGAAATCATCAGGGATTGGCGCGTTGCCAAAAAGCTTCTTCGCGAGGTTAGTCTCATGGGCAATTGAAGGCGGAAAGAAACGGATGTCGCTATCGGGAACATCTACGGACCCTCGATCCATTGCTTCGAGGACTGTGCGAATGTCAGGCATCACGAATGGATTTGTCAGCCGGGAGATTAAGCGAAGCTGTCTCTCGTAGGTATCTCGCGCGACCGGGTCAGCTTGCAATGCATTCGCGATGACCTTGACACCGGTAGCGTCAAGCTCGCCCTGGAGCATCCTGTCCTGTTGGAAAATCTTTCGGAGTTGAGCCGACCACGTGTAGAAACCGATTGGTTTGGAACGCAGCTGATCGGCCAGGAACTCTTCAACGCCACGCGTCACAATGGGCTGAACGTTCGCGGGAACATTGATATGTACGTCGCCAAGACTCGCTGCACCCAACAACAGTTTTTGTGCACTCTGAGAGAATGAAGGATCGGCATCGGCGATTGCGCGTCCTAACGACGCGATGAGCCTGGCCTTTCCAGCATGCTGACCGGTTCCCTCCTGTGCGACAACTTCGACAGCCGCATAGAGGCCGTCGTCAAAAAGTTTCGCTTTTTGAACTAAGACAGACGCCGACAAAGGAGCCGTTATGTCGGTCGAGGCGAGAGTGGGTGTTAGTGTCGCGTCAGTGAAGCCACTTGATCCATCTCTGGAATAGTCGAAGTCCCATTCTTTGTCCATTGGGGCCTTGATTGCCAATACCTGGGTGGTGAGATCAAGCTCGACGCTGTAACCAGCAGTGTTAACAATGCGCTTTGTAGGGACAGCAAACTCGTTCGCGAATGGAAAGTCCGCATCAACGCTGTCCGGTCCAACTGGCGCACGACTTCGGGGCGTCTGCCCAAGCAATGATCGGATAAAGGAGCCAAAGCGTTGCATCAATCACTACCTTTGTTACTGCTTTAGAAACTTGAACCCAACTCTATACCTATCCGAATGTAGAAACCATCGAGCGATGAGGTTAAGTGGTCGCCTTCACACTTGGATGGAACCGGCGAGTCCATTGCAAGAGTCGCGGAAGTCGATCTGGGTGTCACAATCTGAGCTAACGAGCAACAGCAGGAGCACCGGGTTCAGCGACCGTTGAAAATCATCATGGGAAACACCGATAGGGCGAATAGGACCAGGTGTAGCATGGCTGTGAAGGTGATAATCGCCGTTTTACTTTCGCTGTAGTGGAACACCCATGACAGACTAAGGCCTACCAGCGTCCAGTAAACGAAAATGGCTTCAGTGTCCCACCCGCCAGTACCTCCTACGTAGCCATAGACAAGAATTCCGAAGATGCCTTTAACGACGATCGGAAAAGGGTTGAGAAACAGGAAGAGCTGTTTACCAAGCAACAACAGGAAAGCAAAAATTAGCCAGCAACCGCCAACGGTGTACGTAACGAGTTTCCAATTTATCGCTGAATCATTCACGTATGTAAGCCCTCAGGTAGTGACGCCCCACATTGCGTTAAGAGACTTGCCCACGCAACTAATGAGATAGGCGGCCGAAAGGCGCGTCGCTTCAAACTTTCACTATTCCTAGCACCGAAGGTGCGGGAGAAGGTAGCCAGGGGTGAAGCGCGGAGCGCGAACCCCTGGATCTGTGCATGAGCGAAATGTGAGCTCTGAAAGAGCGACGGAAATTGGACCATGAGCTCCGAAGTCTCATCTCTGCCACCCTTTCAGGGTTCCAGACATCAGCCGACTCTACTCCTGTGGTTCCGCTACGCTACGTGCTTCACCACTGCTACCTTCTGACGCACCTTCGGTGCAAATCGTCAGCCACCGAACGCTTCAGCTTCTCCTCCACGTCAGGAAGGCTAATCCCACTCTGCTGCAGAGCATTGTTAGGCATGACGTCAGAACATTACTCCTACAACTTTTTTGGCTCTGAATTTATTCGCTCCAGCACACCCGGTTGCTCACCTTCAAACTGCTGGTAACGCTGCAAGTCCTCAGCCCTGAAATCGACAGCGAGTTGTAGATGCTGGCAGTGAATGCAACCGTAGGCACGGATACTGCGAGCGCCGACCCCGAGCATACTTTTCCAGAGGGAGACTACTTCCGGCTTAAAGACGAGCGTGCCTCCGGCTGAAGTCTCCAGCAAAGTACCCTTAACGAGCGCATCACTACCACATGCTACACACTTCATGCTCCGAATCCCCTTAAAGCAAAAAATAGAGCAAGCAATAAGATTGTGCTTCCGAGATCTTTATTTGTAAACGAATCTTTATTTGTAAACGGCTAAGCGCCGAACGTAGCGCCGTTAGGCTCGAGCGTTCTCTACTAGTGTGGCGATCTGCACGAACTCGACGCTCGGGCGCACTCCGTAGAGACCCGTTACGCGCTCCAGAAGCGCATCGTTGAAAAACGCTCTGGCTGCGTCCTCTGAGTCCCAGACGTAGAAATTCGTGGCCTCACGCTTTTCGGAATTGACCGTGAAGGCCTTGGAACGCAATCCGGGCAGACCCTCAAACCTCGGACGTGCGGTTTCCGCGATTTTTCGCAGGGCTTGCTCATCAAAATCGTCTGTATAGCGAAACGTTACAAATACACCAATCATGCTGCACTCCTTAGATGTAGCCTGCTCGAAGCAGCTTGTTATCTGCCGACCCTACCATCTTAAGCGCCGTTGCATTTCGGGCAACAAGAGCTTGAGTGATCCTTGATGGTCCGAGATTGCGTAAGTCTCTGCAAGGCACTCGAATGTCGAATCGTGAAAAGCAAACACGAAATGTTTGAGTTGCTTAAATCGATCCGACCTATGAAAAGGATGAACCGAGCTCATTCGCTCAAGTTGTCGTACCCAAGATGAATTCTGGACTTCGACTTTCATTATTCCTGGCACCGAAGGTGCAGTTAGAAGGTAGCCAGGGGTGAAGCATGAGCGGCAGCGAGTGCGAACCCCTGGATCTCGGGTGGAGCATGAGCGGCAGCGAGTGCGAACCCTGGATCTCGCGAGAGCATAAAGAGAGTTCTGGAAGAGCGACAGAGATTTTCTCGATGGCGTGGATCTCTGCCACCCTTTCAGGGTTCCAACCATTAGCAACGCTATTCCAGGGGTGAAGCATCAGCGGCAGCGAGTGCGAACCCCTGGATCTCGCGAGGGCATAAAGAGAGCTCTGGAAGAGCGACAGATATTTTCTCGATGGCCTGGCTCTCTGCCACCCTTTCAGAGGTCCAAGACACGAGAGCAACGCTATTCCAGGGGTGAAGCATGAGCGGCAGCGAGTGCGAACCCCTGGATCTCGCGAGAGCATAAAGAGAGCTCTGGAAGAGCGACAGATATTTTCTCGATGGCCTGGCTCTCTGCCACCCTTTCAGGGTTCCAAGCCACGAGCAACTCTATTCCAGTGGTTCCGCACTTCGCTGCGCTACGTGCTCCACCAACTGGCTACCTTCTCACGCACCTTCGGCGCGATCGGAAGCCCACCATTGAGTGGCTGGCGCACTCAAACTTAGGAGAAACCCATTCATGACGTTTGAGCTCCAAGCGCGCGTTGGATGCGGCGGTACTAATTCCTCACCTTAAAACAGCGCTCGCCGTCATCCCAGAAAATTCTATCTCCATCGCGTGTCCAAATCTCTTGCCACCGGTCTTTAATCTTGTCTCGGCCATGCTTGGCAATGTAGTTCCGTAAGACTTGTTCCGCGGTGAGATTCGTCTTACTGCCCCGCTCCAGGAATTCGTTCCATCCAACTCCGTCAATAGTGGTCCGTTGCCAGCTGCTATCGGTGAAATAATCCGTGAGAATAATTAGGGCCACATCACCAACACGCACCTCGGACCAATAATCTATAACCTGCCCCTCAATCTTCGTCTCGTTGTCTAGCTCACCGATCAACTCCGGAATGGATTCCTTGCCGCGCGCGATTAGATGCTTGAGCTCAGGTGAATCATTATATTCTCCATCTTGAACTCTACCTTTAGGACTGATGTAACCGATTTTCGACAGATCGGTTTGAGGCGAAGAAACGCCTACAGCAATCACTTGATACTTTCCTGCTACTGGCTCGCTGACCTTGGCTGCTGGAGTTCTGGCACAGCTCACTAGAACGCCAATAGAGATGACTACAAACAGATTCCTCATTCGATTCATACGAAGCATCCAACGTTGCGCTTGAGCGGCTCGCCCACGAATTACTTAATAGAGCTCACCACCGAGTCCGCTTGTTAACCAAGAAAAGGCACCCACGCGGATCCAACTCGGCGAAAGAGATTAGAGTTAAGCGGGTGGTCTAAACCATGATTCACCCGTTCCAGGAATTGATTCAGTTCACTGACCACCGCTGCCGAGGCATTACCAAAGGCCAGCAGATCTCTCGCTGGAAACGCCGCGACGAATCCATCCGGTCCGAGCTGTGCATACCATTCGGACCAGAATTCCTCTACTAGAATGATGCTTGCCTCGAAGTTTCCACCCATTAACACAGTATAGATATTTCCGTATGGTCGGACCTCTGCGTCTTTTTCGACAAGAGCACTAAGGTTAGCAACTGCATGAGCGTGAAGTTCATCGCAATTGAGCAGCGAGTCGGCAAGGTGACCATGTTGCACATAAGAGAAGTACTCACCTTCGTCAACCAGATAAGCAGCTAAGAGACCATGTCCGAGCTTCCGTAATACCGGACTGTCTCTCTCAGAGAGGGTTATGTGCACCTCACGATCATCCGTCACCTCGCTCTTCAGATAAGCTACAGCTCGCAGGCAATAGTTTCGAGTTTGCGTGTCCATGCAAAGTGGCGAACGTTGCGCTTGAGCGGCTCTTCCGCTCCAAGCGGTTGTTATGCCGCGGACTTGAAGTATGCAACTTTAGCTAATTTCATTTCAACCAAATGTGATCCTTTGAACCAAGGCGCCACATAATACTGAGCTTGGTTGAAATCACTAGCGACCCCGAGGAATTGGCGGAAGCACACTAAAACGACCACGGCGAATCCGTGAGAAAGGGCGATGAGGCTTTCATGAGCGAATCAATACTTACTGCCAGGACCGGTATTTTCCCATGTCCCAGTTGCGGTCAGATGATCTATAGCGACGTCAAATCGTGCCGATTCTGTTCCGCCAAAATTGACTTTCAAGTAGCTTCCAGAGGCGCAGACATTCAGTTGCGAGTCAACACTGCTTGCAACCAGGCGAAGATGCTGCGTAATAGCGCAGGGGCAATGTGGATTTTTGTCTTGCTCGGCTTAATTCCGTTCCTGCCGTTCGGATGGGGAGCGACATTCTTGTTTTTTGCAATCCCGGCTTGGCTTGTCTATTGGCAGGTCAAGTTCGGCAGACTCCAGACCTCAGATGTCGATTACAAACGTGCCAAGCGCGATCGGCTCATAGCGCTGGGGATGTGGCTACCAGCGCTGGGTCTCGAACTGTTGTCTTTGATTAGACTGTTGGTATCAGAGTTTTGAATTGATTGAATCAATCTGATCCGAACGATCTTGTACTCTCTGTCTCTGAGAAGAATTAATGCTGCCCATTTACCCGATAACCAAACATGAAGTTAATTAGCAACCAGGCATAGGTGCGGTCTTGGGAGTTATTCGCTGGAATGCGATGATTTAACGCAGCCCCATTTAGGAGTTGAAACGCTGCGTTGACGACGTTCAACAGTTCTTTACGTTTCTTAGAATCCATCGAGTCTAAGTTCGTTCGAGCTCCAGTAGCCCATTCGATTTCAGTCGGACGCAAGATGAATCGTTTCGCACCATTTTGTTCTACATAGATACCATCTAATTTCAACGGCTTCGTCATTTCCCGACTATAGATCCGCATTACCTCGTCGCCGGTAATAGAGTTGAATACGATGCTAAGTGCCGGTTTGTCTTCCGGGTTCGGAATTGTGCATACCTCAACGTAATAGTTCGCTGTTAAATTTCTCGAGGATAGTGAACTCCCGTCATATTGTTTGCACGATGCTTTGGATTGACCAAAGGTCTGACCGAAAACAGTCTGCAGACAAACCAATAAGACCAAGCCGCACTGGGCCGCGTATTTCACGAGTCGAGCTATTGAGATTCGCACGGAGACTGTCCTTATCAGGTGGTCGAGATTTTGCAAATACTACGTTAGAGCACAGAACGTTGTTGGAGCGCTCGTCAACTCAACTTAACAAAGAAGCACGCGCCCCCGCGAGTCCGCTCCAAGCGTGTGTTGGATCAAACGTTGAGCGTAACTAACTTTGCTCGATCAGGTGCCGCGAAGGAGAATAGGCGATTTTCCAGTCCGCTAAGGAGCCCAGAACGCCGCATTCGCAACATCTCTGTCCCAAGTAAAGCCACCGCACTTCACCATCATCATACAGCGAAAAGCCTACGCCAACGTTCGTCTGATCTGAACTACACTCGATGCAACTCCATTGCTCCGGCTCAGCGTTTTTCCAATGCTCCTCGCTGTCACCGATAAAATGCTCTTCGCCACAAACAGCACATTTTCGTTTCGCAACTTCTTCGTCTTGATCGACTTCCAAACTAAAAGCCTCTGAACCACACGCGCATCTCGCCAATCTAAACTCTGTAACGGGATAGGCATCTTCAGTATAGGCCTCAAGGTACTCGCGGATGTCATTTGGATCAGTCCCCACCCACCATTCGCCTGTCGTATCAATACTCATTGCATTGAATCTCTCACGTCAGCGATGTTGTCGTCTTCGAGCCATATTGCATCAACCAATTCTAATACCTCTTCTGCAAGCAGTGTATTAATCACTTTATTATTCCTGGCACCGAAGGTGCAGTTAGAAGGTAGCCAGGGGTGAAGCATGAGCGGTAGCGAGTGCTAACCCCTGGATTAGTCCGTGAGCGTAAAGAGAGCTCTGGAAGAGCGACAGAAATTGGACCATTAGTTCTGGAGTCTCGATGCATCGTAGATCTCTGCCACCCTTTCAGGGTTCCAGGCCACGAGCAACTCTATTCCAGTGGTTCAGCACTTCGCTGCGCTACTTACTCCACCACTGGCTACCTTCTCAATGCACCTTCGGTGCGCTCTTAAGTCTTATTATTCCGGCATGCTTAAGATCTTGACCAGATCAGACTTGTCACTATAGATCACATTCTTGATGCTCCAGCCTTCTTTACCCTTGTGCATCTCAAACTTGACTCTCGTACGCTTACCGAAGTTGCGAAAACTTACTACAACGGTAGACTCATCTCCCTCGACCACCGGCTTAACTATCTGAAAGTGTGTAATCCCCGTATCCTGCGCGTTGTAGAGCGGGTCAAAATCGAGTTTACCCACCTCGCCTTCCGGAGTCTCGGTGATGTCTTTCCAGATCAGGTCGGCAAGCTTTTGATCGAAGAATTTGTAGATGTATTTCTTTCCTTTTGCTTCAAAGACGCCGCCTTTCCCGTTGTTGTGTACTCGGTATAATTCTCTGATGACGCTATCGGGGGCATTACTCGTTCTCTGTGCAGCATAGGAGAAAAGGCTGCCCAAGATCACAAGCAGAGGGATTAATGAAAAGCGTATTGTTCTCATAGTTTTTGTTCCACAAAACCTGCGCTCGGATTTGGTACTGGTCCAGTTTCAGATTTTGATGTCTCGTTCACACCGGAGACTGCTGGAGCGCCATTTCTTCGGGCCCAGCAAGCTATAAACATGATGCTCCTCAGGAGCAAAGACAGGTGAGTCAAGTATATCGATTTCCGTTTCAAGCTTGGCGTCATTGTTAACGGGGTTTGGGATAGCGACGCTTCGTGTCCGCTACTGATCGGGTGACCAGCGTTTCCAGGGCCTTCAGATCGACGTCGGCCAGGCGCCTGATGTAGACACAGACCTTCCCAGTCTTGTGCTTTCCCAGCTTCGCCAACAAGACGTCACGACCTTCGAAATCCGCCGCGATGTAAACGACGAGCTCATTTCCCCGCACGGCAAACCCAGTGAGAGCGGAGTCGCCTTCGTGCCCGCTTGCATACTTGTAATGGTAGCTCCCGAATCCGACGATGCTTGGCCCCCACATTCCTGGTTCTTGCTTGGTAACTTTTCGCATGAGAGCAAGCAGCGTCTGTGCGTCGTTCCTTTGCTCCTCCTTCGCGATGGCAGCAACGTGACTCTCGGCACTGACTTCTGTGGGTTTTGTTTTGAGCTTCGACATGCGTGCCCTCCAAAAAGTTTTTCTTCGACGCCCTAACGCTTGAGCGACTCGACCACACAACTTAACAAAGAAGACCGCTTCGCGGCGAGTCCGCTCCAAACGGTTGTTGGATCGCGTCTCGAACGAAAAACGCACAGACTTAGTCGGGAGGCGGCGCACAGATCTCGTAAGCGAGAGCGATCCAGTAAGCGCCCCATAAGACGAAAGCGAGCGCTGAGAGGAATTTGACCCTCTTCCAAGTCGCCCCACACACCAGCAGAATCACCATCGCTATAGCCACAAGAACAGTGAGCGGAAAAGCCATACCAAAGAACATAAAACCTAAGATACCGAGGGAGCTCCAATATAGAGCTTCCGAAAGATTGCGCGACGGAATGCCCCCGCTAGTGCAAGTGTAAAGAATAACGAAGCCACTCAGGAACGCTAATAACTGAATAGCAAGCCCGGTCAAAACAAGCCACTGATGACGAGGTAGCCTTGGCATTGGTCCAACACCAACCTTAGAAGCTGAACAACCCAACGCTGCGTTTGAGCGGGCCGCCCACGCAACTTAACAAAGACGATCGCTCTTGGCGAGTCAGTTAAATTCTGTGGCTGATATAAAACGCTTCTTCTTCAGAGGCAATATTCAAGGCATAGGATCTTAAACGGTCACTCGTCTCGTCCAGTACTATCGTTCCCACCATTGTTCGGAGTGTTGCTGCGGTATCAGATTCAGGCCCAATGTAGGCTCTGGCTTTGATTTCGTAGGTAAGCTTTCCCTTCCGGTGAAGTGCCAGGTCTATCACGCCATCACACCACATAACCGTGGGCACGTCTGCGAGCTTCAACCTCCAGGTAAGAAACCATTCGAGGTCCCTTTCCAATTCGCGTATCAGCTCCACGTCCTGCAGAAACGAGCCGGCCTTGATGATCGCTCTAGTACTCCTAACAACCCGCCTCTCCATCGCTCGGATGTTCTCGTGTAGCCGCGCTTCGAGGGGATCATTTGCTAAAGGCTCAGAACGATCCTGATTGTTCGAGTCATTCATTTCGTTAAGTAAGGATCAGTCACTCACATCGAGAGCAAGCAATCTAAGGCTGCGCATCTGCCCCTCGCCCACGCAACGAACAATAAAGGCCGCTCACCGGCGAGTCCGCTCCAAACGCTTGTTCGGCGCGGTGTTTTCTGGATCCTCTTCCGGAAAGAGATAGATCCCACTTGCTAGTCCGCCTATCGAATATAAAGAGAGACGTGTCACCGCATCTGGTCCGTAACCGCCGTCAACTACTAATAATCGTTCCGGTTCAAGGGCTCGCTCTCGCACGAGATAAGCTTTGGCGCGAGCACCAAGCTTCATCTTTTGCTCCCTGTTTTTACGGGTAGGACCGA
>DATIBX010000671.1:0-6499 GCA_035457105.1 Pyrinomonadaceae bacterium | reverse complement strand
ATACAGTTCTTTGATTACATCTGGCCAGCGATGCATCAGATCAGAAATGAACTCGCTTTACTGCGTTGGCGCTCGGGAAATGAATGGAAGGCACCGCTCGTGATTCGAGTGCCGATTGGCGGGTACTTAAAAGGCGGCGCTGTGTACCACTCTCAGTCTGGGGTTTCGACCTTCACGCAAATTCCTGGACTGAGAGTCATCTATCCCTCGAATGCACTGGATGCTAACGGGCTGCTGCGTACGGCGATTCGCAGTGATGATCCTGTTTTGTTTCTCGAACACAAACATCTGTATCGCCAGGCCTACAACAAGTCTCAGTACCCACCTGATAACTTCATGATTCCGTTCAGTAAAGCGAAACGCGTTAAAGAGGGATCGAATCTCTCTATCATTACTTATGGAGCCCTCGTGCAACGTTCGCTAGTGGCGGCGAAACAAGCTGAACAAGATGGTGTTAGCGTTGAGATCATAGACCTTCGTAGTCTCATGCCTTACGACTGGGAGTCGATTGTTGCTTCAGTTAAGAAGACAAACCGGGTAATCGTCGCGCATGAAGACTCACTGTCGTTTGGTTATGGAGCCGAGATTGCTGCCCGCATTTCAAGTGAGCTATTTGAATATCTTGACGCTCCAGTTAAGCGCGTCTGCGCCCTCGACACCTTCGTCGCTTACGCACCAGTATTAGAAGATGCAATCTTGCCGCAGGTCACAGATGTGGCCAAAGCAATTGCTGAGTTGAATAACTACTAATTTCTACTCGAACCGCTTTAAGTTAAAAACCGCCTGTTTTTTGGGCGGTTTTTGTTTTGGATACTAATACACAAGGTGTATTGATCCGGATCGCTCTTTTGTGTGATTACCAGCCTCTACTTATTGATTTTTTGCAAGTTTTTGGTCGAAAGAAAGTGTCTTAACTTTTACTACTCTGTGTACCCTTTGTGTCTTCTGTGTCTCTGTAGTGGCGCATCGTTCAAGAAACCTCCGCGACAGCGAAAAGAGATCTCAGCGGCCCGCGAAGATGAGGTTGTGAAGGAGTCGTCCGTTCAAGGCCCTCCTCAAGTTGGCATAAAGCTTGCGAAATAGATCGCGGATATTAGTAGTGCACGAATCCCCGACAACCTGAGAAGAATTGAGGCGCTTTAATGACAAACAGGAGGTACAACTGATGAGCAAGAATCTATTGGGTGTGGCAGTGGCGGCGATTGTGGGCCTGGCCTCAGCCGGACTCGCACTCGGGCAAACGACGACAACCACAGTAACTAAGACAGTTCAAAATCCTGACGGCACGTACACCGTTATCGAATATCCTGCGAAGAAAGAGATAAACATTCCATTGAATCCTGTTGGCATCACCGGCGCCAAAGGCGTGGCCACTATCTTGCGCGACGATGATGGAACCAGGATTAAGATTAATCTCAGCGATGTTCCAGCAGACGTTTCTGCGTTGACACTTTATGCGGTTGATGATTCCGGCAAGATCACTGCACTTGGACCAGTGGCTTTGAGTAATGGCGTGGGAACTTTCTCAGCCACTACTCCGTTATCAAAATTTATGTTGGTAGCGTCTCCGGAATCAAGCTTAACAGCTTATGATCCAAACACAATCGTTCTCTTCAGGAGTGCGGTGCCCGAAGGTTATGCGGTCGTTCCATTGACCAGCGCGGCTGGTGAGAAAGTAGCAGCAGTTTCAACTGGTGGTGCGACACCTGCAACTGCCTACCATGTGCCGATGCTGAACATTCCGGCTTACAAGAAGGGCGACGACACCAAAATCAAGATTGATTTTGCCGGCGCACTGACGGGAGCTCGGGCAAATGTGTTTATCGAACCCACTAAGGGTGGACCAACAAAGATCAAGATGCGATTTCACGATTTGAAGGAGGCTCCTGCGGGACAGTCATTCATTCTCTGGGCAGTTTCTCCGGATAATCAATATGTGAAGCTTGGTCAGGTGGTTAACGCAGCGGGCAAAAACGAAGCAGAGATTCAGTCAGAAACAGCTCTGCCCGATTTTGGTCTATTGGTAACGATGGAAGGTTCAATGGTGGAATCTCCTATTGGACCAACTGTGGGAACAATTCATATCGTTCCGTAACAGCCAGCTCATCTAGTTCAACAGGGTCACTTCTGAATGGGGGTGACCCTTTTGTTTTGATGGGGGTCGGGGTCAGATTATTGGATAATTATGATTCGAGATTTGATAATTGTTATTTCCACCTCGCACTATGGGTTGGTCAATTGGCGACGCTTCCAAAGACCAAAAGCCAAAGATCAAGGTCCAGCTATAGAGTAATTAATTTCACAAATGATCTATTCGGATTGGAAATATTGCGGTAATATTGTCATCACTTGAGGGTGCCAGCCCCGCCTCCTCAACGCCCGACAGGCTTAATCAAGCCTAATTTCGTGTTCACAGCTTCCGAAGCTTCCCCGGACTGCAATATTTTTTAGCAGTCGATGAACTGTTTTTTTGACCCCGTAGAGTTTTAACGACATGAATAAACGACTCCACCCCCCTTTGTTCTTCCTGGTTCTCCTTTTTGTTTTTCCTATTCTGGCGCACGCCCAGGAAACTCTTCCAGAGTTAGTAAAGCGCGTAAAGCCTGTCGTCGTGGCAATCGCAACCTACGATGCCAGCGGCGAACCACTGATGACAGGTAGCGGTTTCTTCGTCGAACCTGGCCAGGTAATTACTAATCTGCACGTGATTCGAGGTGCTGCGCGAGCGGAAATTAAGACTCTCGACGGAAAAGGAAAAATCTACCAGGTGGCCGGTGTCATGGCACTCGACGATGACGGCGACCTAGCCCAGCTAAGAATTGACATGCCTTTGGAGCGCGCCAAGAAGAGTGAATTAGCGGCGACGCTGCCGGACGAAGGCGAAAAGATTTTCGTGATTGGAAATCCTCTAAAACTGGAAGGCTCGGTAAGCGACGGCATTGTTTCGGCCGTGCGTGAAGTCCCAAATGTGGGGCGGATAATTCAGATTACAGCCCCGATTTCTCACGGGAATAGTGGAAGCCCTGTTTTCAACCTCCGGGGAGAAGTTCTGGGAGTAGTTACAATCAAGGTAACCAACGGCCAAAATATCAATCTGGCTATTTCGTCCGCTCGGATCACCCAATTGCGACAGGGAAGGTTGCGCCCACTTTCTGAACTGGCTCTAAAAGGAAAAGGCGATCTTGCTGAATCGTTATATCGAACTGGTTTAGAGTCGCTTTGGCTGGGAAACTATGACAATGCGGTTGGTTATTTTGAGAATGCCGTAAACAAGAATCCTGGTCGTGCTGATGCCTGGGTGCAGGTCGGATACTGCAAAGTTAAGCAGGGGAAAAATCAGGAAGCAATCCGAGCTTACCACCAGGCCCTGCAACTGAAGCCTGAAGACGCCCAGATTCATAATAAGCTTGGAGACGCCTTCTATTATGCGGGAAGGTTGCGCGAGGCCATCGAAGCTTACTCCGAAGCCGCACGACTACAGCCTGATTGCGCCGAGACTTTCTACAACCTCGCAGTAGCTTATCTGGAGAGCGGCAATCCAAACATGGCCGCCACTGAAGCTAAAGTCCTACAGCGCCTGGATCAAAAGCTGTATGAGCGATACTTACGGGAAACGATGTAAGGAGAAGGTCCGGGGTCAAGGCTCGGGTCCAAAGCATTTGATAATGATGATTTGATATTTAAGAATTCATAATTTGGCCCCGGTTTCTTTATAGACTCGAGGTTGTCGGCCGCCCCGTCGCCGGTCGTCAAGTTAGAAATTCTCAATTATCAAGTATCAAATCTTAAATATTTTCCTAACCTCTTGCCACCTGAGCTCGGGCCCCTGGTCTCTATCTTCCAACTCCAGCGGCGGCAGCTTGTCCGGTAAAAATCTGTGAATCGACGCTGCGGGGATTTCCCAGCACAACAAAGCGAATGTTCCGCATGTATTTCTGTGACACGCGTTGGACCTCGGCCGGGGTCACTGCTGTGAGCTTCTCCAGAAAGTCGACGGAGTTTCGCCAGCCTCCTCCAATCAATTCGTACTGAGCTAACTCCGCCGCCTGCGCTGCATTGGTTTCCTGTCCCAGGTAATAAGTCGTCAAATATTGCGCAACGACCGCTTGAATGTCGTCGTTACTAACCGCTTCGTGCTGCAGGCGCGCAATCTCGTTTAGCATCAATCTGATCGACTGGTTCGCATCAACCGCCGTCACATACAAGCCTCCAACATTTGCGGCCTGGGTTCGCAAAAATGCGTCAGGCGCGTACGACAAGTTTCGTTTGACGCGTACTTCCTCAAAAACCCGGTCCCGCAGCAGCGAACTCGCTACACGCATCGGATAGATATCCGGAGACGTCAACGACGGAGCAGTAAATAATCCCTGGATGTAGTTCGTCGGCAGGTCTCTAGGCGTAACGCTTACCGATGACCGGTCAAAGGTGAGCGACGGAATTGCGTTAGGCTTGAAGGTTCCTCGCGGTAGTTTTCCCACTGTACCTCCAACTAGGTCACGGACATCAGCTACATTCAAATCACCAACAATCACGAGCAGGAGTCGCGAAGTTTCCATCATCTTGTCGTGATAGCGACGCAGATCGTCGGGTGTTAGCTTGGCTATCACTTCGGGTGTGCCGTTGCTGTTCACATAAGGATGGCCGGCGTACGCAACGTTGTCTTGCAAGCGTTGCAAGTAGACATCCGGACTATCGACGTCATCACTGAGCGAGACCACCATCCGATCACGATCGAGTGCGACATCCTCAGTGGTGAACGAGGGTCGCATGATTACGTCAGCAAAAATCTGCCACGAGCGATCGAAGTGCAGTCTCGTACAAGCCAGTGCGAGAACTGAGTAGTCATAGTTCGAGCCAGTTCCGATCGTGGTGCCCATGCGCGAAAGTTCGCTACGCATCTTGTCGCGAGGAAAACCGGTTGATGCTTCCGTCGAAGCATTGAGCATTAACTGCTCGATCCCCGCATTTTGCGCAGTTGTGTTGGCAGCTCCACCGCGAAGAAATAGGCCGGCGGCTACGGTTAAGCTGCCCTCTCTCTTTTTCAGGAGAACCTTGAGACCATTTACTTCAAACTCGCTTACCAAAGCCGCCTGCTTAGCGACCACGCTCTGAACAGTTTGCTGTTCGGGCTTGGGACTGAGGTTGCCTTGTTGACCACTTGCGAGTGTGATTTCGCCGTAGCTCAGCACCATCATCGACAACGCAACAACGGTGAGCATCAGATTTCGAGTTAAGGTGGTTAGACCTCGCATACTCTTTGTTGGTTCATTCATCATCGTCATTTCTCTTTACTGACCGATCAGCTCTTCCGGCTGAACCTTAATCTTTGCTTGCGCGTCACTTGACATCAGTGCCAGCCCGACATGTGGCTTTCCTTGGATATAAGTGGTGACATAACGACTGATGTCGGCGCGGGAAGTTGCACGCAAACGTGGTAAATAGCCGCGGAAGTACTCAAGCCCGGTAGAAGCCCACCAAAAACTAAGAGTATGCGTATAGTCACTGGTCTTTTCACGCGAGTACAGATCGTCTGCTTCCAACAGCGCTTTTGCACTCTCGAGTTGTTCGTCGGTGTAATAGTCCTTGTCGTTGAAGTGAGCAATCTCCTCATAGATTGCTTTGATTGCAGCGTGTGCCTTGTCCTGGGTCGTTTGCGCGAGCAGTTGAATAGGACCAACGTTGCGCTGCGTGTAGTAGCTGAGATCGACTCCCGTCACCAAGCCTGAGTCAACCAGATTTCGTTGAAAGCGAGAGTTGGGCTGTCTCAGGATAAACGAGAAGACATCGGCCGCATACGTCGCAGGATTGTCTTTCCCGATCGAAGGTCCATGCCAGCCGATGTTGATCACCACGTTCTGCACGGGTGACGTGACGACCGCCCCTTCACTTTTCGGCAAAGGCGGATGCTCGACTAGCGGAAACTCAACAAATGGATCTTTTTCGCGACGAGCCCAGTCGCCATAAAATTCCTGGGCCATTTTGTAGACTTCCTGTGGTTCTACATCGCCTGTTACTACGAGTGCCGAGTTATTGGGTACATAGTAGCGCTGCTGAATCAGTCGCATCATCGCGGTTGTCGCACCCGAAACTGTTTGGCGGTTCCCGAGCGGATTCTTGCGACTGGTGTAGCGGTAGAACAAACGGTTGTTCATTTCCTGCTGCAGGGGAAAGAAAGGGTTCGATTCGTTGCGATCGATTTCGCCAATAACCACTTGTTGCTCACGCGCAAACTCACGTTCGTCAAACAGCGGATATCGCGCCGCATCCTTCATGAATTGCATTGCGGTGCGAATGTTTGGGCTGGTGGTCGTAAAGTAGTATTCGACTACTTCTTCGCGTGTCGTCCCGTTGTAGGCGATCCCCATCTGGCCAATGGCACGCAGGTACTCTTCGGCGTTAGCAATCGCGCGATTTTGCTTGAAGAACATGTGCTCATAGAGGTGAGAAAGACCGTTTAACTCCGGGGGTTCCGTATACGAGCCATTCTTGACCGCTAGCT
>DATIBX010000670.1:0-5459 GCA_035457105.1 Pyrinomonadaceae bacterium | reverse complement strand
CGCTGGCTGGGCGGTTAATTCTTGGCAGTGTCTCGAAGAAAATCGTTACGGATTCACATCACTCTGTGAGGGTGACACGCGGTACGCCGGGAATGAATGAATTTGATCCGATAAGGATAGTGATAGGAATAGACGGATCGTCCGAAGCCAGGCAAGCTGTTCAGGCCGTGGGCCGTCGCATATGGCCAGAGGACACTGAGGTGCGAATAATCGCTGTTGACGATGGCACCCCGTCTGCAATTTCCCAAATTCTTCCAATCGCCGTTGCAACGATCAGGAACGAAAAGCAAGAATTGCCTTTCGACACACACAGGATGGTCGATTGGGCCAAGGCCGAGTTAACTGCCATAGGACTAAATGTCTCGGTCGCAATTGAGAAGGGCGATCCACAGCGAGTGCTCATTCATAAGGCGCAAGAGTGGGATGCTGATGCAATCTTTGTCGGGGGACGCAGGTTCAACAGTGCTTTTGAACGGTTCCGGCTCGGTAGCGTCGCGACTGGACTTGTCACTAACGCACATTGCTCTATCGAAGTCGCGCGTAACCCGATCAGTTAGCAAATCGGCCAGAAACCCTGCGAACTATAGCCGAGGACGACGGCTTACAACGTTCTAGCGCGCGGGCAAAATCTGTGACCCTTGGAGAAATCTTATGAGTACTATGTTCACTTTAAATCTTACGGCAATGGCTTCAGAAGTTGCCGGGTTAGATACGTCTACGGTCGGATGGATGATCATCGCCATCACCTTGTCCATTACTGGGGTGTTGTGGATGGCAGGCGGTTTGTTAACTGGCCAGAGAGCTTCTAAATCTATGGGACTGGCCCCGTTATCAGGTTCACCTCAGCCTCTGAGTGGCGTAAAATGAGGTCCACCCAACCGACTGTAGATGAACTGATTGAATGCGTAACAGGAGAAGCCGGTGGTAAAGGTGCTGGGTCGAAGTAGGAAAAAGATTCCAGACCATGGTTTTCGCTTCGGGCAGTATGTCTACTGGCCGTTGCTTCTACTTTGCCTTTCCATCACTTCGATCATTTCACCGCTGACCGCTTCCGCTCAAATGGGCGTGCCCAAGGGTAGCTCCCCGTTGTACAACTCACGACCTTACAGCCCATCGACGCCGAACGGATTACCAAAGGCGCTGAGTGATGTTGGCATCGATCAGAAATTAAATGAACAACTACCACTCGCGCTCGAGTTTCGCAACGAAAGCGGCGAGGTCGTAAAGCTGAGTGACTACTTTGGGAAGAAGCCGGTCGTGCTGTCATTGGTTTACTACCAATGCCCGATGCTTTGCAATCAGGTTTTGAATGGGATGGTCAGCGCCTTCAGAGTCATGTCGTTTAGAGCGGGTCAGGAATTTGAAGTTGTCACAGTGAGTTTCGACAATCGTGAGACTGCGGCATTGGCGGCAGCCAAAAAAAGAACTTATGTTGACTATCTGCCAGAAGACAAACGCGCCGCTGCGACTAGCGGCTGGCATTTTCTAACTGGTGATGAAACGAACCTCAAGCGACTTACTGATGCCGTTGGTTTTCGCTACCACTTCGACGAAGCGACAAATCAGTTTGCCCACGCCAGCGCAATTTACGTCGCAACACCGCAAGGCAAGCTGGCGCGCTATTTTTATGGCATCGAGTATGCGCCTCGCGACCTTCGTCTCGGATTGATCGAAGCGTCGGAAAACAAGATCGGATCACCGGTAGATCAGTTACTGCTTTACTGTTACCACTACGATCCAGCGACTGGTAAGTATGGTGCCATAGTGATGAATATGATTCGCCTTGGGGGAATTGCTACTTTGATGGCGATGGTTGCACTCTTTTTTCTCTTGCGGCGATACCCGGCAGACCGGATCCGCTTGTCAGACTCAAGGACTCCCTAGTATGCAAACGGACTGGGTTCCATTTCTCCCGCCAAGTGCGTCCACTCTTTCTGGGAGGGTCGATGCGCTCTATCTGTATTTGATCGGAGTGACTGGCTTCTTTACCCTGCTAATTGTCGCCGCCCTGATCTTCTTTATGATTAGATACAGGCGGCGCTCACCATATGAGATTCCAAGACCCATAGCAGGTTCTCACAGGTTAGAAACGATCTGGTCCGTTATTCCCTTCATAATTGCGATGAGCTTTTTCTTTTGGGGATCCCAGCTTTACTTTGAGCAGTCGCAGCCGCCCAAAAGTTTCGTCGAGGTCTATGTCGTTGGCAAGCAATGGATGTGGAAGATCCAACATGCTACTGGGCAGCGCGAAATCAATGAGCTCCATGTCCCAGTCGGCCGCAAGATCAAACTCATCATGACTTCGGAAGACACGATCCACGATTTCTTTGTGCCCGCGTTTAGGATTAAGGCTGATGTTCTTCCTGGCAAGTATGTTACCCAGTGGTTCGAAGCGACCCAGACCGGGACGTACCATCTTTTTTGTGCAGAGTATTGCGGGATGAACCACTCCGGAATGATTGGCTCCGTTGTGGTAATGGAAACTGCGGAATTTAATAACTGGTTGGGTGGCAATTCGAGCAGCCTGTCACCGTCGCAGGCGGGCCAGCAGCTCTATCAGACGCTTGGTTGCATTTCTTGCCACGGCGCTACCGGTGAAGGAGGACGAGGGCCCGCTTTAGCAGGAGTTTTCGGTAGTCAGGTTTTTCTGGTAGACGGTAAAGCCGTCAAAGCTGATGAGGCTTACATTCGCGAATCGATCTTTAACCCCCAGGCTAAGCTTGTTGCCGGATTTGGTCCTATCATGCCGACTTTTCAAGGCCAGGTGAGCGAGGAACAATTGTTACAGATCCTCGCATTCATCAAGTCGCTGCCGACACCAAATCGGGACACTGCAATACCAGCACAAGGTACGACACGGGCACCTGCTAGTCCGGAAGCGCAAACCAGGTAGTCACCGAGCCCATGTTGCGTTGCATTGAACTGTTGTCGGAGTGATGTGAGACATACTCGCAACTTGATCGTAGCTGAGGCTTACTCGACGCTGGCGCGCTCCTGAGGATGGGTCGGACATTATGGAAACATTTGAAGCACCAGCTCCAGAAAAGATCAATTACCTCAACGCGGAATATGGTCTTAAGTCGTGGCTTCTGACAAAGGATCACAAGCGCATTGCGCTTCTCTACCTTGGATCCATCTCTTTTTTCTTCTTCATTGGCGGCATTTACGCCATGCTCATCCGTCTGGAGTTATTGACCCCACAGGGTGATCTTCTTCAATCGACAACCTACAACAAGGTATTCACACAGCACGGCATCATCATGGTGTTTTTCTTCCTGATACCATCGATACCAGCCACGCTCGGAAATTTTTTTATTCCACTAATGATTGGTGCAAAGGATCTGGCCTTTCCGAGGATTAACCTCTTGAGCTGGTACATCTACATGTTAGGTGGGTTTGTTACGATCTACGCCTTGTTAGCAGGCGGTGTCGATACTGGCTGGACGTTCTACGCTCCTTACAGCACCACTTTCTCCAACTCGTACGTAGTAGCAACAGGTATTGGCATTTTTATCAGCGGCTTCTCTTCGATTCTGACCGGGCTCAATTTCATTGTGACGGTCCACGTTATGCGCGCACCAGGCATGGGTTGGTTTCGGCTCCCACTCTTTATCTGGTCCCTATATGCCACGAGCCTGGTTATGGTTCTGGGCACCCCTGTTATCGCAATCACAATCCTGCTGCTGGCATTTGAACGTTTAGCTCACGTCGGAATTTTCGATCCTGCTATTGGCGGAGACCCGGTCCTCTTCCAGCACTTATTCTGGTTTTACTCGCACCCGGCTGTCTACATCATGGTCTTGCCCAGTATGGGCGTGGTAAGCGAACTGATTGCGAATTTTTCTCGCAAAAATATCTTTGGCTATTCGTTCGTCGCTTTCTCCAGTCTAGCAATTGCCGTCTTCGGTTTTCTCGTGTGGGGCCATCACCTGTTCGTCTCCAGCCAGTCAGTTTACGCGGGCATGATCTTTTCTTTTCTGAGTTTCGCTGTGGCAATTCCTTCGGCGATTAAAGTATTTAACTGGACGGCAACCCTCTATAGAGGTTCGATCTCATTTGACACGCCGATGCTTTACGCGCTCGGCTTTATCGGACTCTTTACAATTGGCGGAATGACCGGGCTTTTTCTCGCGACCCTCGCCATCAACATCCATGTTACCGACACATACTTTATCGTAGCCCACTTTCACTACATCATGGTTGGTGGAGCTATGTTTGGTTATCTGGGTGGTCTGCACTACTGGTGGCCGAAGATTAGCGGTCGCATGTATCCCGATGGCTGGGGAAGATTTTCGGCACTCGTTATTTTCGTCGGATTTAATTTAACGTTCTTCCCGCAATTTATTGCGGGTTACCTTGGCATGCCGCGCCGATACCATGCTTACCCGCCGGAGTTTCAGGTCTTCAATGTGCTCTCGACGGCCGGAGCATCAATTCTGGCTGTGGGGTATTTAATACCAGCGGTCTATCTGATTTGGTCGATGCGTTACGGTAGGCGCGCTGCGGCGAATCCCTGGAACTTGCCCGGCTTGGAATGGCGAACTCAGTCGCCGCCTCTAACCGAGAATTTTGTGACCACTCCTATTGTGACCTGGTCAGCTTATGAATTCGCTCCGCCCGAGGAAACAGAAGTTGTTGGCAGGTTGGTAGCTGAGGAGCCAAAGCCGATCTGAGCTGAGCTCAGAATCGGGAAATCAACATATTGCCCCGAGAGTTTACCGTCACTGGTAATGGTCTCTCATTTGAATTACGAACACCTGCTGACAGAAGATTCAGGTGTTAATACTTGCCTTCTATGGGTGTTAATACGCTACCGGCGCTCACTCGAACGGTCTAAGCTTCACTTATCTACTGATTCGTCGCGCGCCGAGTCGAGTGACGGGCGAAGGGGTGGAAGGCGATGGGCTTGGGGACAGCTAGTTGCATTCCATGAGGACCGTCAAGCCTCGACGCCGACGATCTGTAGATACTACCGGTTAAATAGTCTTACCCTTAGCAGGTCTCCGATTTCAGACTAAGGATCTGTTGTCGGAGAAATCCAAGAATCAATATCGGGCTTGAGCAGCGATGGTATAAGCTCGCAGAGATGGCGGCTTGGAGAAGTTATAGGGAGCAGTCCCTATCCTTACCTTCTCGCTTCTTGAAGAGTTTTGAATGATGCAGTCTCGCGAAGAATTCTTGCCACGTACTAGCCAGCAACCGAGCATGCTAGTCATGTTTTGGGGATCCACAGTCGGAAAAAAGATCGTGATGGCCGTGACGGGCGCGATCGGCGTGGGCTACCTAATCGGGCACGTGGCAGGCAACCTTTTGGTATTCGTTGGACCTGCGGAAATTGACACGTATGCCGCCTTCCTAAAATCGAAACCGAGTTTGCTGTGGGCCGCCCGCACAATACTTCTTCTTGCAGTGATCCTGCACATCATCGCTGCCTTTCAACTGACCAGACTCAGCCAGAA
>DATIBX010000669.1:0-17330 GCA_035457105.1 Pyrinomonadaceae bacterium | reverse complement strand
CTCTTTGAAAAGAATCAAGGAATTTATTTCTATCCAGATCAATACAACAATGACGCGAATTGGTTGGCTCACTACGAAACGACCGCAAATGAGATCTGGGAACAGACTGATGGTACGGTTACACACTTCGTCACCGGACTAGGGACTTCCGGAACGTTCGTAGGGAACGTTCGTCGACTGCGAGAGCTGAATCCAAACCTGGCGGCGTATTCAGTTCAACCAGATTCACCGATGCATGGTCTCGAGGGGTTGAAGCATATGGCCACCGCCAAACACCCGGGAATTTACGATCCATCACTCGCGAATGGTATTCTTGAAATACCGACAGAAGAAGCGGTCTCAATGACCCGAACACTAGCCCGAGAAGAAGGACTATTCGTTGGGCCGAGTTCCGGAGCAAATGTCGTTGCCGCGGCGAGACTGGCGAAAAGAGTTTCGGGTCCCGCAGTTATAGTGACGATTCTATGCGATACCGGCGAGCGATATCTTGAAGATTAATAGACGCCCTGGAATGACTGATAAAGAAAACGACTCTCATATAAACACTCAACTGGTTCATGCGGGTGAACGTCAGTCGCTGGAGCAGGTAACTCCGGTAGCTACTCCCATCTATTCAACCGCAACTTTCACTTACGAATCGATGGAGGAGATCGACCAGGTCTTTTCCGGTGAAAAACCCGGTTACATCTACACGCGCTACGGAAACCCCACGATTACTGGTCTTGAGGAAGCGGTTCGCACGATCGAAGGTGGCGCCACGGCTTGCGCGTATGCCACCGGCATGGCTGCGCTGCACGCTGCTTTGTTTGCGTGCGATTTGAAGCCCGGTTCGGTCGTAGTCGCATCTCAAGATCTCTATGGAGCGACTACCGCTTTACTGACAAACATCTTCGGCGTGTTTGGCGTAAAGACTGTGTTTTTGGACTTTAGCAACTTAGAGTTGTTGAAACGCGCGGTTAAAGAAAACCGCCCGCAGGTGCTTGTAGCGGAAACGATTTCCAACCCTTTACTGAAGATCTGCGACATTGAGGCGTGTGGCGAGATAGCACACGAGTACGGGGCTCGGCTGATCGTTGATAACACCTTCGCCTCGCCCTATTTGTGCCAGCCGCTCAAGCATGGCGCCGATCTCGTGGTCCATAGCGCGACGAAGTATTTGAGCGGCCACGCCGACGCCATGGGCGGTGTTGTCGTCTCGCGAGACGAGATGGACAAGGTCGCACTCGTGAGTGTGATGAAGCTGGTAGGCGGTGTTCTAGGAGTCTGGGAGGCACACGAGATCATGCGTGGGCTAAAGACTTTGGGCCTCAGGATCGAACGCCAGTGCACCAATGCGCAACGACTGGCCGCCGAACTCTCTGAAAATGCCCTGGTCGGTCGCGTCTATTATCCCGATTCCGCTGGCGCCAATGCAGCCAGGTTGCTGCGACAACCATTCTTATGCGCTCTAGTCTCGATAGAGTTGAAGGAGAACAATCGGGCCGCGGCGTTCAGTTTCATGAATTCATTAAAACTCTGTGTACGGTCAACCAGCTTAGGAGATGTGTTTACTAGTGTATTGCACCCCGCCACCGCTTCTCATCGGGATTTGCTGCCTGCGCGCAGGCGAGAATTGGGAATCTCAGATGGTCTGATTCGGATTTCAGTGGGCATCGAAGATGTTGAAGACGTTTTGGCTGACATCGAACAAGCTTTGAAAGTTGCACACAAGGTGGAGTAACAATTTTGATAACTCTGGAAGAAGAACGATTAAACGAAATTCGTCATCACGGAGTGGCTGATTACCCCTACGAATGTTGTGGGTTGTTGATAGGCCGTTATCAGAAGGACGGAAGCAAAGTTGTTTTCGAGACTTATCCAATCTCGAACGCTCGAGAGGAGAGCGCAAAACGGAATCGCTTTTTAATTCAACCTGAGGAGCTGTTGAAGGGTGAACGATACGCTAGATCGCGGAAGCTTGAGATCGTAGGCTTCTATCATTCTCATCCTGATTCGCCAGCTGTCCCGTCTCAATATGACCTGGAACACGCGTGGCCTACCTATTCTTACATCATTGTTAAGACAGTAGAATCTGAAGCTCTCGATCTCTTTTCATGGGAACAACGTTCCGATCGATCTCAATTCGATCCTGAGGAAATTACGATTGCGTCTGCAGCAAGTTGAAGGTTAGCAGAAGAAATGCATCAATAGAGTCCAAGTGGGCAAGCTTAGAAAGGACTAATAATGGCTATAACTATTTCGATTCCCGCGCCGCTAAGACAATTTGCCGGTGGTCAATCAGAATTTGTGGTGGAGGCGTACACGGCAGGTGAGGCCCTGGATCAACTGACTGCAACGCATCAAGCTTTACGGCGCCACTTGTATAACGATCAGAACGTGCTTCGAAATTTTGTAAACGTTTATCTCAACGACGAGGACATTCGGCACGCCTCGGGGCCCGCTACCCCTTTGAAAGATGGCGACACAATTATGATTGTCCCCTCCATAGCAGGTGGAGCGGTCATTGAATCAGAAGTTGGTGAAACGCTGCCTGAGCTGTCAAACGAGGAGATCATGAGATACAGCCGGCACTTGATCATGCCGGAGGTCGGGATGCAGGGTCAGCGGCGACTCAAGGCTGCGAGCGTCTTAATGATCGGAACCGGTGGTCTGGGAGCTCCGGTTGGCATGTATCTCGCCGCGGCAGGTGTTGGTCGTATTGGTATCGTTGACTTTGATGTCGTTGAAGAATCGAACTTACAACGACAGGTCATCCACGGAACAAAGGACCTCGGCCGGCGCAAGATCGAGTCAGCCAGAGACCGCCTGCGTGATATCAATCCTCATATCGAGATTGAAACGCACGAAACAAGACTCTCGAGTCAGAATGCGATGCGCCTGTTTAAAAACTACGACATTGTAGTTGATGGTACAGACAATTTTCCGACCCGTTATTTAGTGAACGATGCGTGCGTACTGAGTGGCAAGCCAAATGTCTACGGATCCATCTTCAGATTTGAGGGTCAGGCAAGTGTCTTCTGGGCGGAACGCGGCGCCTGCTATCGATGCTTGTATCCCGAACCGCCACCGCCGGGACTGGTTCCGTCTTGTGCTGAGGGCGGTGTACTCGGAGTATTGCCAGGAATTGTGGGAGCCATCCAGGCCAACGAGACAATCAAGATCATCCTTGGCGCAGAAGATATCATGGTAAACCGGCTATTACTTTTTGATGCCTGGTCCATGAAGTTTCGCGAATTCAAACTACGCAAGGATCCACAGTGTCCAGTGTGCGGCGAAAACGCGACCATTAAAGAATTGATCGATTATGAAGAGTTTTGTGGAGTGGCGCCCCACCAATTGCCGGCGGAAGATTCGAAGGTTGATGAGATTACTGCCACCGATTTGAGCGCGAGACGTTTGCGTGGTGAGAAACTGCAAGTGATAGACGTACGTGAGCCACACGAGTTTGAAATCGCGCGAATTCCTGGCACAAAGCTGATTCCGCTAAATCACGTGGTGAGTCGGATGAGCGAAATTGATCCAGATGTCACCACCGTTGTTCATTGCAAGGGCGGTGTGCGCAGCGCCAAGGCTATTGAAGCGTTAAAACGCGCCGGGTTCTCGGGCCGGCTGATAAATTTAAAAGGTGGAATCACGGCTTGGTCCGAAGATGTAGATCCCTCGGTTGCTAAGTATTAAGCGGGATTAAGTAAGAATGATCATTTGAGATTTGATAGTTGTAAAGGTGGTCGGGGTCTCAAAGGACCGGAATTAAGAATCATCAGATATCAAATGATACTTAAATCTTATCTACTCGGGAGCGTTACCATAACGCTTTCATCGCCTGAAGGTCTCTAAAATCCAGCACCTCTAACCGTGAGTGACTAGTCGCAAAGAAAAAGGGCGTCCGACTTGTTGTCGAACGCCCGACGTCCTTAAGCGATGGTCGGTGGTCCGTTAAGGCTGACTACCAAAACGTGCTCGGTATTCTGCTGAGATGATGAAGGCTTTGACCATCTCGGCATTGACAAAGTTTCCGTTAAAGTTGTTGAGCTTCGTTAACCAGAACGTATATCCGCTGTAATCAGCGTCTGGAGTAACGTCCGGATTACGTCTCATATAACCGAAGTACTGCATCAACACAAATGCTCGATTCCTCTCGGCAGTTTTGAAGGCATCATTTTCAACAACGAGCCGCAAAGCTCCAACTCGAGCGGCGGTATTCGCTGATGTGCCTGCCCCCCCAAACTCATTGATGGCTGCTTGTCTTTCGGCCCCGGTTGGGGTGATGCCAGCGTTCAAGAACAACTGATCTACAAATTGACTTGGCGTGAGACTCGTCGGCAATGCATTGGTGAATCTTGTGCGAGTCACAAAGTCGGTCAGGTACGAAGTCTTGTTTGCTTCGAGCTGAGCCTCCCAATTACCAATGCCAACCTGAACGCCTTGTCCGACCTGTTGTGCGTCAGGTAGATATTCGTTGAAACGCACAGGCACCGGAGCTCCTGGTTGATTTCCGTATGCCGCCTTGTAAGCGCGGTATACCAAAACTCCTGTTTCCTGGAACTCGGTCGATAAGAAGAAGGCGGCCGAAACATTGATGCGCTTCACTTCGCGGCACTGCGGATCAACACCACAAACGGTGATCTCCTGGACCCAGAAGTTGAGTCCAGCAGGATCTGGCTCGCGGTTAAGAAAATCGTGATAGTGCTGTTTCACAAACGTTGCCGGATCCTCGACCGGATTTGTTGCCGGTTCAGTCGCATCATCGGCGATTATCAACATTGCAGTCGAAGGCGCCGCTAGTTGTGCACCGCCGGTAGGATTCGACAAGGTTAGAGAGATACCTTCAGGACCTTCGACGTAAGCATCCTGACTAATCAATACCTGGAAGGTCTTAGAAGTTTCTCCGGCGGCGAATGAGAGTTTGCCGACTGCGGTCGTATAGTCGCAACGAGAGGACGCTATCCCGTTGACTGTTGCGCACGGGAAGACTCCAAGCGACTCGCTGTGATCTGCCGTCTCATATTCGACCGTGACGGGAGTGTTGGTTACACCGGTACGTTCGACGGTAATGGTCTTCACCCCTGAGCTTTCGGTGGTATTGAAGGTTGCAGAACTGAATTTGATCAGGGCTGCCGAAGTTGTGACATTGATACTGATGGAATCGGTATCAGACAGGGCACCGCCGCTTCCGGTGTTGCCAAGGTCGCTGGTGCTGATTTGCACTGATGCCGCACCGCTGAAATCGTGCGTTGGTGTGAACGTCAGGCCGTTTAAAGCGTTGTTGATGGACGTGATTGTTCCGCTAAAGATCATCGATGCGTCAGACGTACCATCTCCGGCGGAAAAAGAAAGACCGGCAATGCTGCTCAAGCTAATTGTGCCGTTAGTGGCATTCAGAGTCGTGCGCACAGGGTTTGCCCCCGCATCAACGTCTCCAATCGAGATTTGATTGCCTCCGATAAAGGTAAGCGTACTGTTTTGGCCCAGGTTTTGAGCTCCGGGCACGTTGTTCACGGGCGCGTCATTTACGGCCGTTATTGTTATTGTTGCACCGACGATTGGGCCACTTAAAGCGGCGTTGCTCGCGCTGGTGGCTCCCTGAATACTAAAACTGCCGTTTGCAGTTGAGTTGGCGGAGGGCGTGAACTTCAACCCAGCATTACCCTGCGCGAAAGTAATAAAACTATTGTTAGCGATCGCGGTGGTCCCATTGTTCTGGAAAAGAGTGCCGTTAGCTAGTCCCGTGATTTTAAAGTGTGACACTTCAGCACCGTCCACGGCATTCCGTGTGATTACGAGACCAGAGCTCGTCTGAGTGTCCTCGTTGGTTGATGAGTTTGTGATCGCAGGTGTGTCGACGATGGGATTGACTGTCAAAACGAAACTATCCAAAACACTTTCCGTGGTACTTGATACTGCGACCGCGATGTTGGTAGTTCCGAATTGATTCGCGACAGGCGTTATCGTGAGTGTGCGACTTGAGCCCGAACCGGTCACTTGAATGTTTGCGGGAAGATTTGGAACGAGTGTCGTCGTGCTCGATGCAGCGAGCACTGTGGAAATATTAGCGCCACCACCTAGATCGAAGGAAAATGAGAGCGAACCATCCTCATTCAAAGTCTTATTTGGTATATCGCCAATCGAGATTTGAGCCTCGAATGCGCCAATATCAACCGTAGCAGTTGAATCGGCATCCGGACCATCGACTGTGCGACTGAAGGTGGTGCCGCGCTCGTCGAATGGAACCGGTTCGGTGGTGTTGGCATCGCCATCAAGGTCAAGGATATCGGCTGGAAGAAGTGCTGCGCTACCGCCATCTAAAGCCGGGCTACCGGCTAGCAAAGAATGAGTGAACACGGCTGCTTCATTTGCTGCCAGTGGTCCAAGGCGCGCATCAATATTGTTGATGTTATGAGTCAGCGCTCCGCCCACAGTGAACGAGGATGTGTTACCGATTAGATTGAAGTCGAGAGAATTGAAATTCGAGCCCGCACCGTCTGGACCAGTAGGGGCGCTATTATTCGCAATGATTGTGTTTCCAAAATTTGTGACCGCAACGTTAGGATTGTTGATACCTCCGCCGGCTGACGTCGCAGTATTGGCCGCTATAGTAGCGTTCTTTGCAGTTAGCGATGCGAGATTGTAAATTCCGCCTCCAAAAGCTGCTCCATTTGAAGAAATCGTGGAATTAGCCAGGGTCGCAGTGCCGAGATTGATAAGGCCGCCGCCCTCGCCTCCCGAAGTGTTTCCGGAAATTGTGCTGTTGTAAACAATGAGAGTGCCGTGGTTGTCTATGCCCGCGCCGTTACTCGTAGCCGTATTGCCTGAAATAGTCACGCTGTTGAGTGTCAGCGTTCCAAAGCTGGAGATTCCTCCTCCAGTAGCAATGCCATCCGAAAGTCGTCCATTCTTGAGTGCAACTCGTGCAACGCTGACGGTGAATGCTCCGTTGATCGTTAGAATCCGGAAGTCTGGAGTTCCTCCAGCGTTACTTCGCATTATCGTCAGGCTGCCGTCCGCGGGACCATTAATTGTGAGGTCACTCGTAATCACTGGTAATGCAGTGTTAAGTGAGATTATTGACGCAGCGGGAAGGCTGAAGTTTATTACGTCAGCGCCCGCTGCGGTATTTGCTTCCTGAATCGCGGCGCGAAGAGTGCACTGACTACCAGCAGCTGCGTCTGAATCGCAAATGCCGTCGCCGATATTCTCATCGCCGGCGTCGCCGTTAGTGTTTACAGTCAGCGAAAGCGGAGCCAGCGGCTCGATCGCCATAACTGGCTGGTACGAGGCACTTATGGTTGCTGCCGGTATTGAGCGAGGCTTATCGACCGCCTGGGCCACAAAGGTCATGGTTGCCGCAATCGTCATCAGGATAGCTACACACAAAGCAAACACACGGCTGCGAGCAGCCAGAGTCTTAAGTTTAAGGTCTTGCACGGATTCTCCTTGGTTTTGGGTGGGGCAGCCACAACTCGCAATTCGAGGAACGATCTGAGTGTTTTTCGGCAAAGATCTCCATATTTGAAAGGCTATGTCGACTATTACCTGACGCGATTTAGATTAGGCTGCCTTATATTCAAACAGGACTAATTGAAGGGGGATTTCAATTTTTCTGCTTAATGGGAAGAGGTTTTTTTACGCCTTGGTTGCCTTGAAAACTATCATGTGGGTAACCGCACGACAAGAAGTTTTTTGCGACTGACCTTTACTTCGGGAAAATTCTGTCTGGCCTCGCATTCGGAGTCGGCTAGAATTCACGCCATATCAGGATTGCGAACCTCGAGGCGTCATCATTTGTCCGGATGCGTAGCGATTCTTGATCGGAATTCGAAGTTTCGAAGCGTAAGTCAAAGCTGATTCTCAACAGCTCTCTCAGATGACCTCGCCCTATAAACCTGGCAGTAGACTCGGTCGTTATGAAATCGTATCGCCACTGGGCTCGGGCGGTTAGAAATGCGGTAGAAGGTTCCACCACAGAAGGCACCGAGAAGACAAAGGTCGCACAGAGAAGATCCCTAAGAACTTTCACTGAGTTACTCAGTAGACATGGAAGCTGTGAGCTGCACAGCGCAGCTTCAAATCATGCTTGAGATATGAACAATTAGTGCCTGGCCTATAACGCCAACGGCGTTTGCTAATTTCGGGCCTGGGTTGCTTCAACCCTGGGTTAGCAGGGCTTCTTTTCACTTCAATCAATCAACGTCAATCCCAAGACGATCAGCGCACTTAAAGAGCGACAACCCGAGTACGCAGGCGATGACGAGATTGAAGTAGAAAGTAAACGAGCCATTGATAAAGTGAGCCGGTAGGTTCCCCATAAAAGGCAGATTGAATGGAGCAGTGATCAACGACACGATGATGCCGACGACGGAGGAGACAACCAATACGACGACCACCATCGCAAAGGCTTTAAAGTAAGTCGTTCCCATCCGGCGAATCGTATCCAGTCCTACCAGCGGATTGATGACAGAGCCAAAACTCTGCGTATAGCCTGCGACTGTCAGCGCCATCGGGTAATAGAACAAACCCCAGGCGATCAGGACCAGGAAAAGCAAGACGATTAAGACGCCTGCACCCAGATACGGGATCAGCATCTTAAACATCCCGGCAGGATCACCCTCTTCATCTTGTGAACGCTGTGCTTCACGTGCGATCTCCGCGCCCGGGCGAGTTTGATTTAACTTATTGTTCGCGGCTGCGAGTTTTTCAGGATCCGCGTTCGGATCCATCAGTACATCCAGATCGTCCGAGCTTGGTCCAGTTGACTCAACGTGGTCCCCGCCAGCCAATGACGTTGGTTCAGATCGCGCGCCGCTTAACACTCCAAACATCAGGGCTAGAACCAAAGCGATCACTGGTCCCCACGAAACGACCATGATCCCTACCCCAAGAAAGCAGGGCACGATCAGGTCATCCCAAAATGAAAAGGCGCTGAAGTCAGGCATGAAGCTGCGATTGAGCCGTCCCCAGGCTACCTGACTAATCACATGCGAGATACAACCAAACATGATCATCCAGGCTACCAGGCCGCCACGAAAACCAGCCAGTAAGAGAAGGCTATAAATCAAAGCTCCGCCGAACAATGCTGCTTTATGTTGTAACGGATAGCGAATCGCTCGGAAGAAGTCTTCCATGCCAAAACCAGAACTCTGTAACTGAATGCGCGTGGTCTTCTCGGTTACCGCTTTATACTCACGACAAAGATCACCACAGAGTGGGCAAACAGGCACCTTACCACTAACAAATCGAGGACACTCTTTGCAGAACGTTTTCCCGCACATACGACAGACGTAGTCTGCCGCCGCATCCGGATGGTTGTGGCAAACAGTCGTCAGAATTGCTTTTGCTACACCGTTCACTGGTTTGACCCAGGTCGCTGCAACCGGTTCGTTTAGTGGAACGTTGGGCTGAGACGCTTGAGTGCTGAACGGATCGACTGGCGTCTCAGTCGGCGTGGGCGGTGTCACTTCACCGTTAAATGCGCCCTTGAGCTTGGGTACGCGTCCAGCATCAATCCAACTCAGGTTGCCTTTACAGACCTTGTCGGTCGGTAGAACGCAACCTTCGAGGATCCACTGCCTGAGCGTCTCTAGGTCGGTTTCAAAAATGCCTTCGACTGTGCTTACACGCCAAACTTCGGGTTGTGCACTCATACATTCATCCTTTGGTTGGGAGGGCAGTTGATGTGAGGCTGCCAGTTGTGTAGGTAACGCCTGGACCAAGTGGTCCTGGCGAGTAACAGCTAATTTTCCGTAAGCGGGCGCTTACTTAGAATCGTTTGTGCTTGTAGGTGGCGATTGCGTCCCCCAAATGGACTAGAGGTAGGACGGCGGCCTCAGAATGAACCGCGCTTCAAATACTAAAGGTCTGAATTTGGCCTCGTCAACTATTTAGTTTTACTCAGCACGGATCTTACGAACTCCTATTTCAATTACAAAGGCTAATTCCTGCCGGCACTGGGTTAGCGAGCGCTTAAGCTAAATTACTGAGAACATTAGGCATAACCTTTCCAGAGCCGCCTGAAGATGTCTCCCCGGTTACGAAACCACCCGCGGACGCGACTTTGCGCGAACCTAGCGGGTTCTTTGCCTCCCGCGTTGGTAACACCTCGCTTCGCGTTTATGGCTTTTGTAACGAGAGTCGATGCTGTAGTTGGCATCCGATGCCGAATGTGGTTGCCGTCGAGGTCTCGAAGTTGTACGAATTGATCGATTGTTGGTCAATAATTCGAAGTTGGAATGTGAGGAGAAAGATTTTTGTGTGATGTTTTTCGACATCAGAGAAACTCCTATCAAGGTTTACCAATTGACCTAATTGAGCCCATCCTTTTGATACTATCCGGCAGAATATTCCGGAAGATCCTGCAGAATTCACATTTAGATCAAGTACGAACTATTAAGAAGTGGGCGCGGCGGGTGGTTGTACTCGTTTTGTCTCGAACTGACGTCCGTATTTGTGCGAGTCGAGACGAGCGTGCCCAGGCTTATTCATTTCCTGTAAGGGGTTGGGGACAATGTCCATCGGTTTCGAATATTACGATTTCAATATTTGGCAGGATGAAGAGAGACGGCATGCGTCCGAGGAAGAAGTACAGGAGCACGTCCATTTCGAGATCGCGGAAGACGGAACGTGCAAGGTGTGGTGCTCAGACGGCTTCACTATCACCAGGCGCTGATCCGTCTCGCAATTCTTTCCTGAGCCGCATAACGGTGAAATGAAAGTTCTTCACTGAGTGGCATTCTATGTAATTGAGAGAAAGGCTCCACCGTCACCTTCGAGCAAATAGACGATTTAGTGCGAAATTGGGATATGAAGAGTCGTGATGATGTCTGGTCCGTTTAGTCGGCAAACGGCCGTGGGACAATGACATAGATCGGGTCGGACACACTTGTTGGGGGGCGGCACTCTTTGGCCGCCCTCCTGATGAGTCTTCATAGGTTAACAACGGAGAGACTCAGACTGTAAATCTCACCTCTTTTACTACAAATTAATCCTAACAACCTGTCCAGCTCCTTGTGGAAAACCATATCCGAAGTTCGACACATAGAGATTGCCATCTGGTCCAAGAGTCATGGCTGTCGGGTGTTGCAATCCTGTAGCAATCACGTCAATCTTGTCCAGATTGCCAGAGTGCGATACGCGCAGCACTCGCCCTGAACAGAGTGCCGGGAAGCCACCTTGATTCTCCAGAACGTATATTTTGCCCTCGCGAATAGCTATGCCCAGGATCGACGATAGTCCCGATAGCACAACCCGCGTCTGGCCGCTTGGGGTGACCTTGATGATCATCCCGTTGAAGTTGTTGTCAAACGTGCCCAGCGTTCCAACGTAGAAGTTCCCGTTGTAGGCAATCGCCGTCGGAACGACATGACCGAAAGTCGCCGAGAAATCCACTACACGACTGATCTCGCCATCCGGCGTAATCTTGTCCAGCTCGCCGTGGTTCGGCTCGACCGCATAGAGATCACCCCTAACTGCAACCATGCTGTAGAAAGTCCCGTCGGGTTCGAAGTCATCATGTTCCTCGTTTGCGACTGGGTTAGCCTGGATGAACGTGCTCAAGTCTGCGATCAATGTGGTGCCACCAGGGTTGATCCGAATGACTCCATTTTCAGTCCCAGCCAGTCCATGTGAGCAACCAGCGCCGGCGAGAAGACCGTAAAGAGTATTGCCAATGAAGGCTACGTCACCTACACCGCTCACAAGCGGTACGGGTAAGGGTTGTGTCTGACTTGAAGGTAGATTCTCAGCAACCGGTGTAAGCGCTCCTTGAGCGCCGACCCTCACTACACGTGCATTGAAGTCACCGCTATAAGGACCAATCGGCGGGTCGACTTGCCTGCATCCAACGGTGGTCAACGACCCGCCGAGCCCACCCTCCGCAACGTAGAGTTGGCCGTCCGGCCCGAATTTAAGCCCTCGAGGATTGTTCAAACCGGTAGCAATGACCGTCACATTACTTGAAGGAACACAAGGCGGCACCTGTGCTCGTACGGTAAGGGTGAAGCTAAAGAAGGCACTGAAGACGACGATTAGAAAGCCAAACCTCATTAAATGAATCACGATGTTCCTCCTTTTCTTGATGGGCCAGTCTGAAAGGCAGGTGGGGTAGCCTGCCTTAAAGGACCTGCAGGGCGGGGTGATAGCGACCGCCGATGAACGGCGAGTCACATCGACTCTGAAATCTGGGCATAGGGCGTCTTCTATAACAATTATTGGCGCATGTCAACGCTTATAAATCGCTAGACAAGGCAGCACCCTCACGCTCGCGATGCTGAAAATCGTTCTCAATATCCCGCTGATTTGCCCGACATCTTCTCTGAGTTACATTGATTTGATCAGGAATGCGCTATCCCAAGTTTTAGCCGGGGTGAGGAAATCCAGAGGGTCAGCTTAACGGTCGGCCTTTTGGTTTTAGCTTGCCAGAGTATCTTGATGGCCTTCTTTACTTGCTCGCAATTCCACTTCGCCACCTTTCAGGTGATCGCCGGTAAGTTTCAGATCTAGTCTTTCAGGCAGGCTTCAGCATTAGCGAAGTTCTTGAGTAAGTTGTTCAATGTCTTCCAAGCTTCGCGCGGGGCTTGCCTCTCCTATGCTGAAGAGTCGACTTCCCACCTATGGTCTCCTAAATCGAAGTCTGTCACGATTCGAGTAGATCAATCATACAACTTGCTGTTTCAAAACAAAGCGTTTGGCACAAATCGTGGCACAAAATGATTAAGGCCACTCCATCGGTGGCCTTGTCTAGTCGCTATCACTAACAATTTTTGGCTCCGCAGGTAGGACTCGAACCTACAACCCTTCGGTTAACAGCCGAATGCTCTGCCATTGAGCTACTGCGGAATAATGGCGAAAACGGTCTTATAACAAATGGGTTTCTGACCGTCAACTGGAGTGGGGGAAAAGTGGTGATTGTGGAGGTATAGGGCCTAGAAGACATATAGGACCATATTCTCCTCCTCCCACCACTCCCACCCCCCTCGCCGTCAACTTGCCATTTACCTTGAATTTGCGCCAATATCTCACGCCCCAAAATTCCCGAAATCTGAAAGGCCTTCATGGAACGCCGAATTACAAGCTGGTTTAGCCAGAATCTGAGTACCGAAATGCCACTCGTCGCCTACGGGCACGCTGGTGCACCTCTCTTGATGTTTCCCACCGCTGCCGCCGATTACCTTGAATACGAACGTTTCTACCTGGTTGAGTCAATAAAGCCATTTATTGACGCGGGAAGACTTCGCGCCTATTCAATAAACAGCGTCAACCGCTACAGCCTGCTGAACGAGCAAATGCCGGCCCATCTCAAGGCCGAACTGTTAACCCGTTACGACCGATATATTACCGACGAAGTGTTGCCTTTGATCAGAAACGATTGCACTGGTGGCGAAACGCGGCCGATAACCACAGGCGCCAGTCTCGGGGCCTTCCTGGCGGTGAACACCTATTTCAGGCATCCGGATCTGATCCGCGGCGTTATTGCGATGAGCGGGAGCTATGACGTGCGCTCTTACTTGAAAGGTTATTACGACGATAACGTCTACTTTAATAACCCAGTCGATTACATCCCGAACATAAATGATGATTACTATCTGCCGATACTTCATCAGGCCGACAGAATATTGATCATGTCCGGAAGAGGGAATTACGAAGCACCTGAGCGTAGTGAGGCGCTCTCAAATATTCTCAACGCGAAAGGAATTCCACATCAATTGGATCTTTGGGGTCACGACGTGGACCACGACTGGCCATGGTGGCGCCAGATGCTTCCCTACGCGCTCGGAAAGATGCTTTGAGAAGCTCGAGGGTAAGAAAGGATCATTGATCAATTATTATTTGATACTTCTCAATTGTTAATTGGACTTCGTTCGAGCCCACTACGCACTCCCAAAGGAGAGGACAACGTCAGGCCAGAACAAATTAACAATCGATAAATATCAAATGATAATTGATCAATGATTTCTTTTGACTTTAAGCCGCGACCCTCCAAACGTTACGGTTCCCCGTCGCCTTTCTTACCCTTCTTCTTTCCGGGCTCTACTTCGCGTGGACGAACGGTCGCCGGTGCCGGAGCCTCAACCTTCGGAGTGGCTGGTTCTGTCTTGGGCGGCGTCGTTGTGGCCGGCTCTTCTGACTTAGGCGGAGGTGGCAACGTCATCTGGTCCATCTTTGGTTCGGTTGTAGTTGCCGGAGTAGCGGTTTCTTCCGCGTTTTTATCTGCGTCAGCGGCAAACTCTGCGCGTTCTGCAGCGAGTTCTCGTTGTCTCTGCCGGAAGAGTTCCTTCATGTCTTCAGGCATGTCCGGAGCCTTTGGAAATTCCTCTTTTGGCTTATCCTTGAGGAACGTCTTCATAAAGTCGACGAACATCGGCAAAGCACCGTGTCCGCCGGTCATGTCGTTGCCCAAAGGCTTCTTCTTCCCTGGGTAGCCCATCCAAACGCCGGTTACATAAGTTGGCGTGTAGCCAATAAACCACACGTCGGTATGGTCGTTTACAGTTCCTGTCTTGCCGGCCACGGGTACACCTAAAGACATGGCTGCTGTAGCCGTACCGCCTGTTACCACACCGCGCATCATCGAGACCATCGTCAAAGCTACGTACTCGTTCATAACTTTGTAGGTGGTCTTCTCCCATTCCTCGAGTGGTCCACCATCACGATCGAGTACTTTGCGAATCAGGTGTGGCTCGACTCGTATGCCCTTGTTTGGGAAAGATGAATACGCTGAGACCATTTGGTCGAGCGGAACTTCTGTGGCGCCTAAAGCTGATGGCAGATAGGGCGACATGGGGACCTTGATCCCAAATCGGCGCACCATCTGCGCGCCTGTCTGTATGCCAACAGTTTGTAACAGATGGACGGCCGGGATATTCATCGATTTTGCCAATGCTGTTTTCATCGGCATGTCAGAGCACCCGGTTGACCCGTCGTAATTATGGGGTTGCCAATCACCAATACTGATCGGCGCACCGCTGACAGTTGTATCCGGAGTCATCCCCCACTCAACGGCTGCCGTGTAGATAAATGGTTTGAAGCACGAACCCGTTTGTCTGTACGCCTGAATCGCGTTGTTGAATTTGTTAGTGTAGAAGTCGTAGCCGCCAATCATGGAGACGATCTCGCCGGTCTTGGCGTTGAGAGTCATCATGGCGCCTTGAACTGAAGGGACCTGTGACAGTTCAACTTTCAGGCGGCGACTCTTCTCATCGACCTCTTTAATTTCAAACTCTGCGAGGTGACCAGCTTTGAACTCATCCTTCGGCTGTCGCTTACCCCAACCCATATCCGCCGCAGTCAAAGTTGCAGCGAAGTTACCAAACCTGACCGTTGCTTCGTTGCGCGCTCTATCAACCTTCATGATTAGGCCCATCAAGTGACGGCCCATCTCATAGTCATTGCCATACCAATCCGGATGTTTGTAATTATTAAGTTCGGTTTGAGTGGCTGGTCCTTCACCATTGTTGATTGGTGTTGGAATCATCGTGTAGCTTGAGCGCCAGCTGGTATGCGTGCGATCGTAGTTTCGTAGTCCCGCTCGGAGAACTTCATAAGCTCGTTTTTGAGCCTCGACATTAATAGTCGTATAGACTGCCAGACCGCCCTGGGCCACCCGAGTCGTATATTTGTCTTCCAGCTCCTGTCGAATAAATTCCACCGGGTAATCAAACACTGACGACCTCGGTTGAGACTGATAGTACGCAGTGTCTGCGAGTTGAATTGGTTTTGCCTTCGCCGCGTCTACATCCGCCTGGCTTGCGAAACCATTCTTGGCCATCAGATCGAGCACGAGATCGCGTCTTTCTTTCGCCTTTGCCGGATTTGAAGTTGGGGAATAGTCACTCGGAGCTTTTGGGATGCCCGCGAGTAAGGCGGCTTCGGCCAGCGTCAGATCTTTAGCTTGTTTGCCAAAATAGGTTTCGGCGCCCGCTTCCATTCCATAAGCGTTTGCACCCAGAAACATGTGATTGACATACAACTCCATGATCTGGTTCTTGGTGTAGTAGCGTTCAATCTGAAGCGCGAGAATCCACTCGTTTACTTTACGTTTCAGCGTTTGCTCTTTTGATAGAAAAAGATTCTTCGTAAGCTGCTGGGTCAGGGTTGAGCCGCCCTCTACCTTGTCAGTAGTAAGGTTCTTCCAACCTGCGCCGACGATACGAATCGGATCGATACCGATGTGATCGTAGAAGCGAACGTCCTCGACTGCCAGGATAGCGTTCTTAAGAACTGGCGGTATCTCTTCATACTTGAGCGGGATTCGTTTCTCGAGCGCGAACTCACCAATGACTGTTTCACCGTCATCCGCATAGACCCGTGTTACAACACTGGGACGATAGGTCGCTAGTGCCGCCACTTCAGTGGCCGCTCTCGAGTAGTTCAACTCGTAGGCGGCGATGATACCCGTTAACCCACCGGCTGAAAGCGCGAGCAAGATCACAGCTGGCAACCAGAAACGGGCCAATAAAGTCTTTCGCTCTTCGGGTGGGGCGTTGACGATTGCTTTGGGAGAATATGATTTCAATTTAGATCCGAAGTCTTTAGATGACATAAGATGGCGACCCCCTCGACTCAAGAATCAATTAAACGCACAGCCAAGGACAACGTGGATATCCACAGTATGGTTGGAACTGGGGGAGGGCTTGGGGATTATAGCCCACGAATAGCCCAAACAACGAAAGGCTAAAGGTGGAATTCATTGCGTTTTGACCTATCGAGCGAATCGTTTTCGGGCACTTAATTGCCTTTTTGAGTCTTGACGTTTTTACTTATGAATGTCAGCCCTTATAATCAATTTGCTCGCAGTTGGGGGCGACAGGCTTCGACAGGAACCTGAACGATCGTCGCGATGTCATGCCGGGCTACCTTATGCAGCTCGTTAAAACGCGTAGGGAAACACAATTGCCAATAACAATGAATTGGCTCTCGCTGCCTAATTAAGCACCGAGCGTCTCGCCGCAAGTTGCTCATGCGCGCGGAGGGAGATGTCACTCAGATGAGCTGGCCCATGCTTTCGGTCCGTGAGCATGGACGAGATTAAAGTCGGACTAGCTCATATCGAGGTCTTGTCGCTTCACTGACTCGACATTGAGCGAATTTTTATCTCAAGCAATTGAGATAAGAAAGAGAAGCGACTAAGCATGTAGAGTCCTTCGGCGTTGGTTTTTGGATCCGAGTTCAATTCTCGGCGCCTCCACCATACGAATTTCAGATCTCAAAGCTGAGATCTCAGAAGTAAAGCCTCACAACTAATCAGGAATACCAAATGAGCACAACGACTCATCTCATGACGGCCGAAGAATTGATTAGACTGCCGCGCGGTCAATATCGTTATGAACTTGTCAAAG
>DATIBX010000668.1:0-18258 GCA_035457105.1 Pyrinomonadaceae bacterium | reverse complement strand
GACGTCGTTAAGGTAAGTCCCGAGGAGGTCACCATTAGTCCAGGTAGTTCGGCCGATGCCACTGTGCGACTGACAATAGATAAGGGATATCACGTCAATGCCAACCCACCCACTTTTCCTTACCTGAAGCCTACCGAGGTGGTATTCAAGCCGGCACCACCAATGTCAGTAGCCCTGATCATCTATCCAACTGCAACGACGCGAAAGTTTCAGTTTGCAGAAAAACCGTTGGCAGTTTACGAAGGAGAGGTCATCATCAAGGTACAATTGAAGGTCGAGAAGGGTGCGTCAAAAGGAAAACAGAACCTTTCGGGCAAATTACGCGTCCAAGCATGTGATGAAGAAGTATGTTATGCCCCTGGTGAACGCGACATTTCGGTTCCGGTAAATATCCAGTGAAGATTTTTTGGATGGCAATTTCAGGTCTTTGTGTCGTGTGCGCCGGCGCGTTTCTGCTCCAACGTGACTTTGATAAGGCCTTTATTGTTGCGGTAGCAGGCACAATCGCATGGTTTTTAAACTACCGCGTACAGATGAAAGAGATCGTCGATCAAGCAGACAAAGACAATCAGAACGACCTATCCGATGAGACATAAAATTCTTTTGACAGCTGTGCTAATCCTTGTTGGATTTGCACAGACAACATTCGCATCCGACCAAACCGAAGTACGTGCGACAGTGCAACGAGTGTTCGAACAACTGCGCAATCATGAGTACAGCAGTCTTTACGATTTACTTCCCAACACTTCCAGAATCAGATTATCCCGTGAGCGCTTTGTGAGCGCGTTGGAACGAGCGCAAGGGTTCTACCAGCTCGACCGACTCGAGATCGGATCGTTGAAAGTGCAAGGCAACCTGGCTGTGGTGGACACAGTACTCTACGGCAGAGTCGTGGCGCCTATCCAGGCCGAAGGGAAGATTGTGGCGCAACAATATCTGGTTCGCGAAGATGGAAAATGGCGAGTCGCTACCGGTGATCAAGCGACCGTAAAGAAGTTTCTCGCAAGCACACCAGGATTCAGTAAAGGATTTAAGATCCGTCAGCCGCAAGTCTTCGTAAAACAGAATGGAGAATGGATTGAGTTTAAAGGCCCTCGCGGAGGGCGCAACCGGGCGTAGTCAGCTCAGGAAAAAATCGTCGAACGAAAGTTGCGCATCATCGACTTGTTCAGTGAACTCACCGTGCCGAATGCGATGACGAGGCACATCCAACGCTTCTCTTACCGCATCCAGATGAAAGCGAATAATTCTGGGAGTCAATCTCACAGAAGGAATACGACGTTTCGCAGCGAGCCTCCTGACAGTCGACTCGCTGACTTGCAGAAAGTGGGCCAATTGTTTAGCTGTGAGAAACTCTTCCCGCTCTTCCATGCACTAGGGCTTAGCAGGTTTCTCGGGCAATGAAAGCGCGACTCGATAAACCGCCGCACCATCAACTTCCACGTCCCTGCTGATCGGCTCTCCATCAGTTTTTAGACTTACTCGATACTTCGCGGTTTCAGGAGCAAGGCGGAACACAAACGAACCGGTTTCGGTCGTAATCCTGCCATCAATCTTTTTAACGGTGCCGTCAGCGTTGATCCTGGCGAGCTCAACCTTCGCATTGGGCACGCTTCGGCCAGAACCACTGAATACACTGCCGCGGATGAAAGCGATCGAGCCTTCGTCGATCGTCAGTAGTAACCGGTCTCCGAGCGACCGCGTATCTCCAGCTTTGACCACAACATTCTCGATCGTTCCGATACTCAACCCGGGCTTCCGAAAGGTGAGGCCGTAACTGCCGGGCGCCAACCGTTCGATGACAAATTTTCCGTTCTTATCGGTTACGGCGTGACTCAGCTCGCGGTCTCCCTGGCGAACAACGATAGTTACGCCATTCGGTGACCCGACTGCTACTCGTACCTGCCCTTTGATGGAACCTTTAGTCTTATCTTTATCCTGGGCAAAAGCGAAACCACACGCCAGTAACGCCAACAAGACTGTCCCGATCGATTTCTTGAATCTCATACTCTCGTCTCCACGTAATATAGGCCGCCACGAGTGTTTGGGGCGATGATACATCACCGATTGAAAAATAACCTCATTTGAGGGCTGGGGTCGAGCCGGGAAATCGAGGTTCTCACCGGCTACCCAATTTTGATGCCGGTAGTGGTAAGAAAATTCGCCTGCTCGTATAATTTGCTCTAATTATTAGTCTGGAAGTATTAGATGGCACACACACTGGCGGCCAAATTCCTTCTCCTCATTTTTATTTTAGGTGTGGTGAGCGCTGCCGGCGAATCGCAATCAACTCAGACTCCCGACACCTCAAAACGACCTCGTAAAGTTTTTCCAGCTGAGCAACCGGCAGAAGATGTGATTCGAGTCGACACGGATCTCGTTTCGGTTGATGTCACTGCTATCGATGCAGACGGCCGGCCCATCCGCAACCTGCGACCGCAGGACTTTAAAGTATTCTCGGACGGAGTTGAGCAACAACTCTCTTTCTTCCAAATTGAGAAACGTCAAGGTGAACCGAGACCACTGGCGGTCGTGTTCGCGCTGGATGTCTCTGGCAGTATGACAGCCGAAGAAATGAGTCGCTTGCGGCGAGCGCTTAAATCCTTTTCTGATCAGCTTTCAAGCCACTCAGTGCTCTACGCTGTAATGACCTTTGGAATGAAGGTCAAGACAGTGCAGAAACTTACCAACGAACCAAATAAGCTTGACGAAGCCCTGGAACGGTTGTCTCGAGACGCACCCAATGGGCTCTCAACTCACACTTATGATGCAGTTGATGATGCAGTGAGACTTCTAGTCCGCAATGCACCGCGAACTCGCGAACGCCGGTTAATGAAACGGACGGTGCTGGTAGTCACCGATGGATTTCCCGTAGGTGACACGGTCGCGCCGCAGACTGTGATTGAACGAGCGAATGCCGCCGAGGTGAGCGTCTTCGTTGTCACACTGCCTTCATATTCTCGAATGATGGCATCGTCTGCTCAAACCCCGCTGCCGACACCACTAGACGTCAGCGGACTCGCGGAGTTAACAGGCGGCAGAAACGTTTACGCGAACGAACAAGATTACGTGCCATTGTTTAAATCACTGGCCGAGGAAGTAGGTTCAGCTTATATACTCGCGTTCTATCCGCCAGAGGAGAAAAGGAGAGATGGCAAGTTACACACGATACGCGTCGAAGGACCACCGGGCCTTACGTTGCGTCAAAGTAGGCTGGAGTATCGAGCGGCGGGCAAAGAGTAAAACGCCAGGGGCAAACGAAGCAGGAACACCAGCGAGAGGATAATCCAACCAGCCACCTGTTCCTGCTGCAATCTTGAATCAGTATTCGTCTTCGTCCTCGTCCTCGTCGTAATCTTCTTCCTCGACAATGTCGAGCTCAACAGGATCGAGTCCAACAATTTCTAATTCAGTTCCACATTCTTCGCAAGAAACAATTTCGCCCTTGTCGGTGTCCATATCAACGTGGACATCAGCATCACATTCAGGGCAGGTTCCGGTCGGCACGGTTTATTCCTCCAACGCATTTTTTAAAATGGCAGTGGTACACCCCGTACTTAGGGAGAGTCCGCTACCTTGTCTTGGTAAACTCGGTCAATCTACCCGTCGTCGCCGGAATTTGCAACACTCTTTTTCATCAGATTTTGCTAATGTCAAACTGGACCAAGCCTTGACAAACTATTGTCAGAAATCGACCGGTCATAAAGAGGAATCGCAACCTGGCGTCCGCGGCCTGCGTATTGCAATTAGCGGAACATGGAATTCAGTCTTTTCTCAGTCTGTATATAAATACTTGGCCAAACTCATTCAGGACACTGCTGCAGCACTCGTCGGCCAGTTGGAGTAAAGAGTCTTGATTCCAGATTTGTTGTAGATAAGTCACAGCCATCACGGAGAAAGACATGAGACTTAGAGTTCGAGGCCTCACACTGCTGGTCCTCCTTCTTTTGGTTCAACCTGCAAGCAGTCAGGAGCAGCGTCAACAAGCCGATAGGGCTCGTGCCAAACCACCCGTCGCAGTCAACAATCCCACGTTTGAGACTCTCATTTGTGACGACTGCTACAAACTGTACGGCGAGGCCCGAAATGTCGGAACATTGATACGCTCCGAATCTGCGAATCAGCTGCTTGAGCCCATCATGAAGTTCGCTGGTCCACCCGTTGAGTTTAGGACCATCATAAAGTTCCTGACCTTGCACTCGGAAGAGGTTATGACCTCTCGAATGCTTATCGCCGCGTGGCCCACCGCCAAAAATGTCCCGGATGTAGTGGTGGCACTAGACTTCTCAACCGCAGATGAGGCGGCCAAATTTTTAACTCCGCTGAACGGTTTCCTGAACAAAGTACTTCCACCTACGGAAGAGACTTCGGAGACAAAGGGGGGAGATGGACCAGCAACACCACCCATTAAAACGTCCAAGCCGAGCTTCTACCTTGCACAACATGGCACAATGCTAGTACTCACTCCGACAAAACTGTCGTTACCGACTCTTCGCCAAACCGGCAAATTGCTCGCTGACAATCCGAAATTTCGCACAGCACACAACAGGTTCGCAGCCGAGTCTCTATTTTTCTTCATCGACTTCAGCGCCATCGAAAAGGAAGAAGAGGAGCAGAGAAAACAATATGCAGCAGAAGCAAAAAGGAGGGAGGAAGAGTTAGAACGAAATCCACCAACAGCTGAACCTACAGAACCAGCGCAGGAAACTTCGCCTCCACCTGTTGCGCTTCCGGAAACAAAGGCTCCGGAAGCCCAGCAGCCGCAGGAGGTGGAAGCTTCTGAACCCACTCTCTCCAATGCCTTGCAACCCATGGCAACCGCATTCTTCGCCGGACAGAGTAAGTTTCCAGATGCATTGGGCCTGGCAGTATCGTTCGAGAGTGAATCATTTGACGCTCGAGCACTACTGATAAACTCTCCAGGCACAAAAGGCGATCCAATCCCCTTCTTACCAATGTTCGCTTTCGCTCCAGGAGTAGTTCCAGAGTCGCCTTCAATTCTGCCGGCAGACACAGAACTCCTCATCACGCTATCGCTCGACTTTCCTCAGGTATATTCACGGATGGCGGCTCTTGCACCCAGGGAGTTTGTTTCTTTCGGAAATGGCCCAAAGAGTAATGAAACTGAGACCCCGTTCGGCATTCTCGAGAGGCAATTAAAGATAAAAGTAAAAGACGACCTCTTACCATTGCTCGGGTCTGAAGTAGCATTGAGCCTACCGATTCAAACTTTAGATTTCTTAGCGCCGTCGTCCAGGAGAGCAAAAACTCCACCGGCAGACTCACAACAAGGGGCCAACCAATCAGAACCGTTTGTTCCGGCACCGCTGGTTATGGTCTCGCTTAGAGATCGTGAAGGTATGAAGGCCTTGCTTCCCAAGCTGATCGAGTCGATGGGATTTAAAGGAGCGAGTGCCTTCGCGCAAACTGAAAACAAAGAAGACACGGAGGTCGTTTCATACGCAAATGCATTTGCGTACGCGCTGGTGGGCAACTTTCTGTTGCTTTCTGAACCGGCTACAATCCGCCACGTCGTCGATGCCTACCTCAAGCATGAAACGCTCGCAAGTGAAAACCAGTTCAAAAACTATACACGCTGGCAACCCCGTCAACTCCAGGGTCAGGTTTACGTTTCACCTGCCTTGATGGCCAGCTACAGAAACTGGGCCCAACAACCCAACGCAGTAATCAGTGACCAAACAAGAGAATTCCTTGCTCGATTAAGCATGATTGCCGAGCCCATCACTTACTCGCTCTCGAATGATGGCACTGGCCCATTTCACGAGATTCATGTTCCAAAGAATCTTGTCTTAATGGCCGTGACCGCGATTGCCGGCGAGTCGAACCCATCTCCCATGCTCAATAACGAAAGGACCACAATGAGTGCGCTCTACTCTATCTTTTCTGCGGAGGCTGCATTTCGTAGGGACAAAGGGGCGGGCAGTTTCACATCACTTGAAGAGCTTTTGGACCAGAAGCTGATTAATAAAGAATTGCTCGAGAATTTTGGTTACAAGATTGACGTTATTGCTTCAGGAGCAAAATTTCAGGCGACCGCAACGCCACTCGAATACGGGAAGACTGGGAAGCGGTCCTTTTTCATTGATGAAAGCGGAGTGATTCGCGGCGGAGATCACGGCGGAAGTATCGCCACCGTCTCCGATGATCCGATCGAGTAAACATCAACGAGAATACCGTCGCAGTTTCGCGAGATTCTCGATCTTGACGGGCTCTACTTCTTCCGCCAGCTCAAAATTAAAGATTCTGGAATAAAAGAATAGCTCTGCCTCGAGCGCTCGTTTGATATTCGCAGCCTGACGAAAACCGTGCTGTTCGCCCGGAAAGGCTACGTATGAAACTGTGATCCCTCGCGATCGCATGGCTTCGACCATCTTCTCTGCCTGATTTGGCGGAACTACTCTATCCTCGAGGCCTTGAAAGAAAATCACCGGACACGAGAGTTTTTCCGGAAAGTTGATCGGAGACCGATCGAAGTAAAGATCACGTCTGGCCGGATATGGACCCAGCAAGTGGTCTAAGTATCGTGATTCGTACTTGTGAGTCTCCTTAGCTAAAGCCTCAAGATCGCTAACTCCGAAGTGACTGGCGCCCGCGCTAAATCGATTGCGAAAAGTTAGCGCTGACAAAGTCGTATATCCTCCGGCACTTCCACCTGTGATGATCAACCGTTTCCCGTCAACTTCTCCTTTATCCACCAGGTATCGAGCACCATTCGCACAGTCGTCGACGTCTACAATGCCCCATTTGCGATTGAGTCGCTCGCGGTACTGCCTGCCGTATCCGGTACTGCCACCGTAGTTGACGTCGAGCACGGCAAAGCCTCTGCTGGTCCAATATTGAATCGATAGCGCCAGGGCCGTCGATGCGGCCGCGGTTGGTCCACCATGACTCTTTACTATCAGCGGCGGCTTCTCATTGTCAGGACCACGATAATCAGGATTCTGCGGAGGGTAGAAGAACCCATGAGCAGTCAGACCAGCTTCGGTAGGAAATTCAACAGGCCGTGGTATTGAAAAATAAGCGGGATAAACATTCTGATCATTTGCCCGTCTCAGGGTTTCGAATTTCCCAGTCTCCAGATCGTAAAGGCTGATAGCGGCCACATCGGTAGGTGAGCCAACTCGCATGACCAGCCGGTTGCCTTCAGCACGCAGGTATTGAATGTCGGTAAATGGACAATCGACGTTTTTAACCGTGCGCGTCGTCAAATCAACCGTCTCTAGTCGAGAAATCCCCTGCTCTACCGGACAGCACACCACCATGGTAGACGAAACAAAGGCGTAGGCGGACATACCGAAAACCCATTGTGGCATCCCGAGTTCGGCTTTTGAGTGATGAACGCCCTCAATCTCGCCGTCCGCCGAGATACGTTGCAGGTTCCACCAACCATTTCGGTCCGATGCGAAGTACAAAACTCCATCGGGCGACCATTCGGGCTGAAAAATCGACTCGGCCGCACCACCTGCTACCCACCGGGTTGAAGCTAAAGTTCCATCTTCGGCAAACTCGCCAACCCATAACTCGCAGCCGTCCCATGGCATATTCGGATGGTTCCATGTTAACCAGGCCAACTGGGATCCGTCAGGACTTATTTTTGGCGATGAATAAAAATCATTTCCATGGACTAGAACAGCTCCACATTCATCGTTGTGGTCCAATTGGACCGACACAATTGTGTTGACTACATTGCCTTCGCCGCTCGAGTGATCTTCTCTGACACAGACCAGGCGGTCCCGCTTAGGATCTCCAAACGCGTCCGCGTATCTCATTTCGGCCGGCGGTGTAATGGGAGAAGGTTCTGAGCCTGTCTCTTTGTAAAGCCGCTGGTCCAGAAAGTTTGAGAAGTAGACAACTCCCTGGTGAACCAGGTAGTCGCCCCCGCCATACTCATGCACTCGCGTTCGCGCGTTGAAAGGCGGCGGATTTATGTCTTTGCAGACTCCGGATGAATCTCTGCGAACGATCACGTTTCGACCCTTATCAGTCGGCCGCAGTTCGACCCAGTAGATATACTGACCTTCGATTCTTGGCTGGCTTAGACCAACAGACCCTTGAACAATCAAATCAGCGGTTATTGGTGATTTCCACGACCCATAGGGCGCAATAACTGGTGAGTTAGCCAAAGTTGATGTGAACCTCTCCTTGAATACCTTTATACCACTTTCAGGATAACGCGACTTTGAGAAACTTTTGTCACAACCTCGCAAAGGCTTTACAAGACTTATGCAACCTACAAGGTACTAGACGCGGTTAGTATCTGCGCGTCGTTAATTCTCCATGGGAGAACTGAGATAAAGGCAAGGGCGCTGGTCTTGGGGGAGGTCAGCGCCCTCTCTTTTTGCCTTTCGCATATTACCTTTATTCACCACTCAGTTTGAATATCACCTACACAATTTAACTCAACTGATTCCAGGTCGACGCGTTTCAGCGCCATTCTCCTATCGCCTTTCGTAGAAGGGCAGCTTTTCTCGACCGGGGTGTTGAGTGGCTTTTTCGCTCGCGGTCACGGTACTTTTTCTGACAATCGGTATTGACTGGCGCCACAATCGGGATGACAATTTGCGAACTTCTCCAGTCCGAAAGGTAAATAAAGCAAATGGTGCAACGCGTAACTATACTCGTGCTTATTGCTTCCCTACTCTCACTCAACGCGCCGCAAACGAAAGCTGACACCTTCCGACCCGTGGTTCGGGGAAAGCGCGGGGTGGTCGCCGGCGGACATCCGCTTTCAGTGGAGGCCGGATTGCGCATTTTGCAAAACGGCGGCAACGCCGTCGATGCGGGGGTGGCGACAACGCTGGCAGCATCAGTAATTGAATTCTCACATTTCTCATTTGGCGGTGAAGTTCCAATCTTAATCAAACTCAAAGGTCAAAAAGTTGCCGTCATCGAAGGCATGGGCCAGGCTCCCTTGAAAGCGACCCGCGAGTTTTTTGTGCATCGAGCGGAAAACGAAAATGTTAAAGGCGGACTGATTCCCGCTACTGGTCCACTGTCAGCCACCGTTCCCGCCGTTTTTGATGCCTGCGTGACTGCTCTCGATCAATTTGGCACAAAGACTCTGGCGGATGTAATGCAACCGGCAATCGAGCTGGCCGACGGTTTTCCGCTCGATGAACTGCGAGTCCAATACATCAAGAGTCGTGCTCCCGTTTTTTCCCAATGGCCAGATGCAAAAAGAATTTTCTTACCCGGCGGTCTCGTCCCTAAAGCGGGCGACATCTTTGTTCAATCCGACTTGGCGCGAACCATGCGCGAATTGGTCAGAGCTGAACGGTTGGCTTCGAAAAGCGTTCGCAATGGACGCCATGCCGGTTTGATGGCCGCTCGTGACTATTTCTATCGTGGTCCAATCGCGAAACGTATTGGTGATTACATGCAAGCGAATGGCGGCTTGATTGCTGCCGAAGACTTCGCGCGCTTTCAGGCTAAAGTAGGTGAGCCGGTTGAAACTGATTACAAGGACTACCAGGTTTATAAGGCAGGATTCTGGACCCAGGGTCCCGCATTCGTCGAAACGTTGAACCTGCTCGAAGGTTTTGATCTGAAGAAGATGGGCCACAATTCGCCCGCTTACATTCACACTTGCGTCGAAGCATTGAAACTCGCGCTCGCCGATCGCGATCGTTACTACGGTGACCCTAACTTCGTAAAAATCCCCGCCCAGGAGCTGCTCTCGAAGCAGTATGCAACCTTGCGCCGGCCATTGATCGTGCTGGCCCGGGCGTCGTTGGCCCAACAACCAGGCGATCCGCAAAACATGAAGGCCTTATTAGCTGGCGTGCAACCATTGGTCGGACGTGCTTCCAGGGTTCCCGATTCCGAACGCGCCACTGATACCACCTGCGTCAACGTTATCGATAAAGATGGGAATATGTTCAGCGCAACACCCAGCGGAGCCTGGTTACCGGCGGTGGTCGCCGGAAATACCGGAGTTTTGATGGGCCAACGGTTACAATCCTCGTTAACAGATCCTAACAGCCCTAACGTGGTGGCTCCCGGAAAAAGACCACGCATTACACTCACCCCCACAATCGTACTGAAGAATGGCGCACCGTTTATGGTCTTGAGCACGCCCGGAGGTGACAACCAGGACCAGGCTCTGCTCCAGGTCTTTTTGAATATTGTTGAGTTTGATATGAATCCTCAGGAAGCGGTCGAGGCTCCCAGGTTTGACACACAACACTACGTAAGCTCGTTTGATGATCACGAGTTTTTGCCAGGCTCGCTCAACGTTGAGGCGCGAATCAGTATCAAGACGGTCCAGGAGTTAAACGAAAAGGGTCATAAAGTGAGAATGCAATCCGAATGGGGAACATTATCGGCTCCGACGGTAATTCTCTATGATCCTAAAAATGGTGTTGCCTCAGCTGGTGCAGATCCGCGTCGCAGCCGCTACGCCGTGGCGTGGTAAACCCTTTTGCTGGAGGAACCCAAACATGAAACGCATGGTCCCCTCATGCATAGTTGTGACGATGTTTGCCATTGCAGTCCTGGGTAAACAAACGCGCCAGATTCCTGCGCCCCTGTTGGTATTGACTGGACAGGAGTCGATCGAAGCCAACAACAAGCAATACCAGCGGTACCACTTTGAGATCTTCAATCGCGCGGATTTCCCCGAGGAAATGTTCTCTCAGGCGCCTGACCTACCTGCCTGTGGCTCAAACAAGAATGCTTCCAGGACGTGGGTCGACATTTATAAGTTAAACGGAGAACGGCTGAACGGCTTTTGCGCGATCACAGACCGTGCGGGTTTGAAAGATATTTGGTTCGCAATGGAGTCCGGAGTTGTCCCACCAAGTTGGGTATACATCGAGCTGTTGGATCGACGGACCAACGTGAAATATAAGTCTAATCTTGCAGAAACAACGTTATAAAAATGAAAAGCGCCAATAAGGTGCGCTTAGAGGAGGACGGTTAAATGGCAGTTCAAGAGGGTCAGCGGTTTGTGGATTTCAGTCTGAAAAATCAGGATGGTAAAGAAGTCCGGCTGAATGATTTCAGCGGTAAGTGGCTCGTAGTTTATATCTATCCAAAGGACGATACCCCGGGTTGCACAATCCAGGGTAAGTCGTTCACCGCAAGTAAAAAAGACTTTGACGACGCAAATATCGCAGTTGTAGGAGTCAGCGCCGATGATGTGGCCTCACATAAATCGTTCTGCAACAAGTTTGGCTTCACTATTGATCTCCTCGCTGACCCGGATCATAAATTGCTCGAAGCGGCTGGCGTCGGTCAAAGCGAGTATAAAGGAACTATGTACTGGGATAGGACCTCGTTCGTGATTGACCCGTCCGGAAACCTACGAAAGACTTATTTAAAGGTTAATCCCGACGGACATGAACAAGTCTTGCTGCGTGATATCAAAACCCTTCAAGAACAACGGTAACAAATCGCATGCTCGCATACGTGTTCTGGCATTGGCACAAAGACACTGTGAGTCAAAATCAATATGAGGCTGACCTGCAACGTTTTCATGAAATACTTTCCCTAAACAAACCCGCTGGCTTTAACGGTTCGACGGTCTTCTCGATTGAGAAAGCTGATTGGTTGCAAACGCCAGGTACCGTTTACGAAGAATGGTACCTACTCGATGATTCAGCGGCGATGGATCCGCTTAATCAGGCAGCTGTTCATGACGCCTGCGAAGAACCACACAATACCGTTGCCCGAAATGCAGCAGGAGGAGCCGCAGGCCTCTATTTACTCAGATACGGAAACGAGACCTTGTCTAAGGCCCGATTTGCAACCTGGATTAATAAGCCGGAACAAATGTCCTATCGAGATTTTTATCAATCACTGGAATCGCTCTGTAGTCAACCAGGAATAGCATTGTGGGGTCGACAAATGGTGCTTGGACCAACTACAGAGTTTTGCCTTCACAGCGAGAACCAACCAACTCTCCCGGCTCAGTACGGCGAAAAGATCCATCACCTCAGCTGCTTCTGGCCCAAGTCGTGAGTAACGAATCACGTAAGCTGCAATTCGGCGAGCAGCGGACAATGATCAGAAGCGGATCTGATTAGCGCTTCGGGTTCCGTAATAACCTGGCACGACTTGAGCTTGTCGCCGTGCGGGCCAGGCAAGAATATGTAGTCCAGCCTGACGCGGCGGTCCCAGGTCGGAAAAGTAAAGCCTTTGTCTTCACGATGCAGCAACCGGTAACCGTCGCTGTAACCTGAGTCCAGCATCAGTTGAATAGTTTCGCGCTGCAACTCTCTGCCACTAATCCAGATTAGGGCTCTTATCCACGCGGGCATTCGCCTTGTCTCGAGCACCTCGCCCGGTGCCAGCGTGTTGAAGTCGCCGGCGATCACATGAAACCCCGACTGGTGCCGTTTTATCCCTTCAAGTAATGAACGGATCTCTCCCGCTCGCCGACGTTCATCCCATTTCGAGAATCGAGCGCTCAGGTGCAGGCCAAAAATTCGCGCTTCAGAGCCACCTGGAATTATTTCCAGAAATGAGTGCTTTGCTCCCGCCGGGTAATGCCATTCGTGATAGGAAGTCTCGCGCTTGCTGATGTACCCAATCGAATGGTTTTTACGGGCAGCCCAGAACGGCATTTCAGTTACATGCGCCAGCCGTTCGATGACATCAGGGTGAGTAGCTTCCTGAAAGACAACCAGATCCGGCGAGACGTTTTTGATCGTTTGCGCGAGAGCAGGCTCCCGACCAAGTCCGCCAAACCTTATGTTGTAGCTGAGCAGCTTAAGGTTCACGCACCTTCCCCGGGTTCGACAACTACATAGTAGGGCTCTCCAAAAAGAACATCCCGGGCGTATAGGACCAGGCTCGAGGTAGCTTGCATGTTGACTGGTCTACCGACCAGTTTTTGCAGCGCTTCCCTGAGCGGATTGAGACTGGGAGCAATGTCCGGATCTTTATCGCACAGGGGCTTAGTGTGTTGACCCGGTATGTAATATCCGTCTGCCACCCACGCTTCCATGACCTTTTTTCCTACGAGGGTCACATCGAGATCACTTGTTCCTTTTCCCAGCGAGTCAAAAGGTTGACCATCTTCGTGGCGCTTGTTAGTTACGACACTGCCGCGTAATACGATACCCGTGCCTTCCGGTAGCCCCTGCTGTAACTTACGATAAAAAGCAATAAATAATCTTTCATCACCGCCAAAACCAAGCGTAACCACACGATTGTGCAGCTCCGCCTTACTCATCTCGTACGCATCTTTCGGCATATTCCTGTCCCTGTAAACTTGTGACTAAAAGGGGGCGGATTACTTCAACGGGGATGCTGCGTCATCTTCGTCACTGGTTGTATAGATGGGGGCCCAGCTATACACGGGTTTATCCGAACTGCCTGTAAAGCTGGTTTCAGTATACCCTCTAAGTAGGTTTGTAGTGACTGCTCTTTGGCAGTCAGTCGAAAAGTTTTGCTGGCGTAAGTTGGTGTCGCACTCTAACATGCTCTCGATTTGCGACTAATTCCCTGATAGTTTTGATCCAGCCGAGGCCTGCAACCTGGTCAATCTACCTGCTTCATGCGTCTCATCCCTGTTCTCGTAATGCTCATCGTCGCCTTTTTGGCAGGCGCTATCAATTCGATAGCCGGTGGCGGTACGCTGCTAACATTTCCTGTTCTTATCTGGTTAGGCCTGGATGCCAAGGTCGCTAATGGGACGAGCACAGTTGCACTTTGGCCCGGTCTATTTGGTGGTCTTTTTGGGTACCGTAAGGAGTTGGAAAACAGCTCGACAATTCTAATCAGACTCGGTGGCACAAGCATCATCGCCGGAGCTGTCGGCGCCCGATTGTTAATTCTCACTCCATCGCCAGTGTTTGCTCGGCTGGTTCCATTCCTGATTCTCTTTGCCACCATACTCTTCATGTCGCAGAGCGCAATCAATCAACGATTCAAATTTGGCAAGCTCGATGAACAACCGCATGCAGGTTGGTGGATCGGCGCAATGGTGTTTCAGTTCTTCTCGGCAATGTATGGAGGATATTTTGGAGCCGGTAATGGCATCCTGATGTTAGCAGCGCTGGGACTTCTAGGTCTAAACGAATTAAATCGAGCCAACGGAATAAAGAACTTTTTGGGCATCTGTATTAACAGCATCGCCGTGTTGACGTTTTCATTAAATGGCCTTGTGGTTTGGCAGGATTCGCTGGTGATGGCGTGCGGGGCATTGGCCGGTGGATATTTTGGCGCGCGAATGGCGGTGCGAGTGGGCCAACTATGGGTGCGACGAGGTGTCATCATAATCGGCCTCGTTATTTTTGTCGTCATGGTTTGGAACCTTCGACATGGTTAAGCTCACCAAGTCTTCGCAGCGCAAGTTACCAAGAGAATTCTATACCCGCTCGAATGTCCTACTGATCGCCCGCGAACTACTTGGAAAACTTCTCGTCGTACCTCACGAATCGGGAAAACGCGTATCAGGAATGATTATTGAGGTGGAGGCCTACCGTGGTCCAGAAGATCGGGCCTCGCACGCTTACGGCGGGCGTCGTACTCGCCGAACTGAAACCATGTATCAAAGTGGCGGCGTGGCGTATGTCTACTTTGTTTATGGTATGTACAACCAGTTCAATGTGGTGACTAATACTCGGGACATCCCGCACGCAATTCTGGTGCGGGCACTGGAACCCGTAGAAGGTCTGGAGATCATGCGAGCACGACGGCATCAGCAACCTGACCGCAATTTGACTAATGGACCGGGTAAGCTTTGCATCGCGCTGGGTATCGATCGCCAGCTTGATAAGGCTGATCTTTTAGGAGACCAGGTGTGGATTGAGGATTACTCGACGGTCCCGCGTGGTCGCATCTTAAAAGGACCGAGAATTGGAATTGATTATGCCGAGGAGTGGGTCGAGACTCCCTGGAGATTCTGGATAAAGGGGAACGAGTACGTGAGCAGGTGAATAGGGGTCAGGGGTTAGGGTGCGGGTCAGATGTTTGAGATTTGAGAATTAAGATTTGAGATTTGATAATTGAGAATTGCTTACTGCTTACGCGGGCCAGATCAAAATAGTAATCCTCAAATATCAATTCATAATTCACCGATAACTTCCGGCCCCTAACAATCGGCCCTATTCGACCGCTCTTCAGTCGCTGCCGTATCTAACTTCCATGCGCCTGATGCGACGGCCGGCGATGGCCAGGACGATTATCGTTACCAGCATCATACTGGGAATCGCGATCCAGGCTGGAGTCGGTTCGGCCACGACCGCGAATGGTCCCTCCGACACCGGGACGGGCGCCAGTGAATTTAAGTAGTGTATGACGCTGATTTTCTTCAGGAGGGGAGGCAGCAGAAAATTTAGCCACTCCCAACCATAGAGCACGACCGCCGGTATAATCGGATTCCGCACAAATAGACCAACCACCAAAAAGAAGGCTCCGTAACCGACGCAGGCGAGAATCGTAATACCGGCGTAGGTTAACAGTTGCTTGAAGCCCTGGCCTTCAGTGAAGTAACGAACACTCTGAGAGTAAAACCGCGGTAGATATAACAACAGCAAAGAGGCGACCGTCGTGCCGGTAAACAAGAGGATTGCAGTGATCAGTCCTGACAGGTATTTACCGACCACCAAAACCTCGCGTCGCACGGCACTCAGGAAATAGTAATGCAAACTGCGGTCGACGATTTCGCCGCGAAACAGGTTCATGAAGATCCAGGCACAGCCAAAAAAGACTACGGTCCTTAAGATCAGTCCGCCATAGAAGATTGCATAAAAGCTCGAGAGCCAGTTGAAGTCTCTCCATTCATTACTGGGCGGCTGAACAAGGGCAAAGATGAGTAAAGGCAACAGAGGCAGCAAAGCGATTAAGTAAATGAGAGGTGAACGACGGCCAAAAAAATTCTTTTCCAATTCAAGTCGCACAATCGCCGCAATCTGCCGCAGCCAGAGAGACGTCGATGATTCTTGATTTGAAAGTGTTTCTGTTGCAGCACTCATGATGCGAAAAGTCTCCTAAGCAGCCCCGCCCGATGTCCCAATCAAGTACTGATAAACCGCGCTGAGATCATCATCTACAGGCGCGACGGACTCGATATTGACCTCTCCGGACGCTACTGCCTGGTTCAGCAAGAGGTAGAAGCGATCTGCGTCGCGCGTTTTGATGAATAGGCCACCATGATCATCATTCAAGCGAGCCTCAACTACGTGATCCTGGGCAAAGACATACGAAGCTAACTTTGAGGGGTTGTCACAGCGAATGAAGATCTGCATCGGATGTTCTTCCATCTCATCGCGGACGCCATGTACGTTTCCCTGCGCAACGATATAGCCGTTGTTCAGGAGAACGACGCGATCAGACATCATGTCGACTTCATGAAGAATGTGCGAAGAGATGATCAGATGGAGTCCGTCCGCCGCCAGCTTTCTGAACAACGCGATCGTTTCCGCTCGGACCATTGGATCCAAACCGTTTAAGGGTTCGTCCAAAATCAGGACCACCGGTTCATGAGCGATTGCTTGAGCCAGACGTATGCGCTGTCGCATGCCTTTGCTATATCCAGCCACATTTCGATCAGCTGCTTCAACCAGATTGACTCGCTCGAGTGCTTGTTGGCTGAGTTCGTTTGCCTGTTTTCGTTTGAAGCCGGCTACGAGCAGAAACGAGACCAATAGCTCACGACCGGTAACACCACGTGGAAACGAGTCAAACTGCGTGCAGTAGCCCACTTTACGAAACAGCTTTTCCGGATTGTCTACTGAAATGCCCAATATTTTAATTGTTCCTTTGGTGGGCCGTAACAAACCGGTCATCAAATTCATCAGGGTCGATTTGCCGGCGCCATTTGGACCAACCAGGCTCGTGATCCCAGGAGCGATCTGAAGATTGACTCGATTGACCCCAAGTATCTCTCCGTAGAACTTGGAGACTTCTTCAAAAATGATCAGTTGGTCATTCGCCGGTGTCATAGCTCTTATTTAACGACCTCATAGGCTTTGACCTTCCATGAAAGAAGAGCCAGACAAATCAAACAGACGCTGCAGATAACCGCCCACGAGAGCCAGAGAGGCGGTTGGGTAATCAATAACTGCACTTCCCTGCCCGTAACGTCGGTGTACTCAAGCGTCTCGGCGACACTCGTGAAGTTCCCGAATAAGCCGGAGGAAATGTTATTTATCACAGAGAACAAACTGATGAGTGATCCCCATTTGGTAGAAAAGATGGCGTTGATGATTTGCCCAAAAGCCAACGGTATAAAAAAGATCCCGAGGATGGCACCGCTGGCGACCACGCGCCATTTCAACAGAGCGGAAATCGCCTGCGACAAAAGCGACAGCAGCAAGATCCAGACAACGCTGCAGATAAGAATTGAACTCGCAATCCAAAGCTTTTCTCTGAACCAGGTAAAACCTTCGAGATAGGATTGAAGCGTAAAAAGCGTTAGCTGTGGGATCCAGGTAATGAATGAAAGCAGGATCAGCAACACCGACATCTTCCCCATCACATATTCAGTTCTCGAAAAAGGGCGACAGAGATAGAGAGGCAAAGCATTATTGCGCAGGTCGCGAGCTACGAGAGGCGGGCCAACCAACAACGCCACGAAGAAGGCGAATGCTCCCTGAACAGTTACAAATGTCTGAAAGAATGACGCGTCAATCGGGATAACTTCCCGGACGTTGATCTTCATGATCGCGAGGGCGCTAATGTTGTGATGCAAATAGATCAAGATCGCTTCGACAAGTAGTGGGAGAAAACAGATGACAAAGAAGACGGAAAAGAGTTTTGATTTGAACACGCTGCGGAGGGCGTAACGCGGAATGATCAAAAACCGGCTCCACTCTGGAGTTAATGGTCCTTCATACCGTTTGTAGGTCTGTTCATAAACCGCCATGGCCATTCTCCATTGCTTTGAGAAAGATATCTTCCAGCGAGTCGCGCTTGTAACTGAGACGTCTGATTTGCAGTTGCTCCTGCGCCGCAATCCGATAAAGATCTTTAACGTCTACACCTTCCTGCATTACAAGTTTTAAGCGGTGGTCGCCAGAGGTTGCGTATTCACAACCAAGAGCGGCAACGGCTTTGACAAACCTCGCCTGGTCGCCCCGGGTTTCGAGCATCAAAAACTTTCGATTCGACTTGCGCTCTTCCTCTAAGTTGCAGTAAACGGCAATCTGCCCATCGCGGAGAATCAGTATTTCATCACAACACTCTTCAACGTCGAGCAATAAATGCGACGACAAGACTATGTGTGCCTGTCCACTATCCCGAATCTCACGAATCAACTTAATCATTCGCAGACGTGCCGGCGGATCG
>DATIBX010000667.1:0-10180 GCA_035457105.1 Pyrinomonadaceae bacterium | reverse complement strand
TTTCCGATCAGGTCCATTGCGAAATGAAATCGTCCAGCGAACAAGATGGGAGTGCCGCCCCCTTTTCCGATCAGGTCCATTGCGAAATGAAATCGTCCACCAAACGAGATGGGGCGGCCACGGAGTGCCGCCCCCTTTTGCGATCAGGTCCATTGCGAAATGAAATCGTCCAGCGAACGAGATGGGGCGGCCACGGAGTGCCGCCCCTACGAATGGAAGGCAGGCCTTGAGGCGAGGGCGGCGAGTAGGTAGCAAGCGCTGCCCATTAACATGGCGGCCTGGAAACCGGCCATTAGAGCCACAAAAACGGTAGCTATTGATCCGACTACTGACATGATCCCATTGAGTCCCCAGTAAAACGGCGGTTCTGGCAAGTTACCTCCGGTGCGACGGAGACCACCAGGGAACGGCATTCCCATGACCAGACCTAACGGAGCAATTAAGATCATGGCACAAACGATTCTGGCCCAAAGCGGCAACCAGAGAAGTGACGGCACAAGTTTAGGTAGTAAGAAGGCCTCAATGCCGCCGATAACTGCCACCGCGATGCACGCAACCCACAGCGGCACTCGTTGATTAATTGCACTGCCAATTCCACCCATGGCTAGCAAGGTGAAAAGCAAAACAGAAAGCGTAAAAATTGGATGGCCCACCAACAGGATCAGGTTTTGTAACAATGCGAGCTCAACTGCAATGAAGCCAAAGCCAAGAGCTGCAAAGTACACAACTGAATTGGCATACGGAGCAACCGCAGATTCGGTCGGCTTTCCGAAAATCGCAAACACTGCTAACAACAACAGACTTGGCAGTAGCAACCATATCAGTAACGAATCCGCAATCGCTTTAGGCATACCAAATGGCCGCTCAATCGCAAAGTAGAACGGACTATCATCTTTAACCGGACCAACAAAACGCGGCGACTCTTGCTCATACTGAGCCAGAGTGCTTTTCCCTGAGAGCACATCGCCGATTAGTTGAGGCGCTGGACCACCGGGCATGATAAGTGGCTCAGCGTCGGTCCAGTTAGTCTTTATTTCCGAGATCTCTGCATTCGTAAACGGTCGTTTGCGCAGCATAAACAGCATCTGCGCTGGATTTTGACTGGATCCCCTTCTCTCCATGAGCGTTACGATTCTTTGCGCTGCCGCTTCTGGTCCAAGGTTCGAAACTGAGTTCGACACCAACCGGGGAACGTCGGAGTCCCAGCGCAGAATCACCAGCAGGCCATTGTCAGTAAGATGATTGTAGTAATCGCGAAAGGCTTCCGCCGTGTAGAGGTAGTTTTCCGAAAGCGATAGACCACCCGAAGCGACTGACGCCCACGAATCGACGAAGCCGAGTAGGATGACATCGAACTTGCGCTCAGTCCGGCTGATAAAGTTTCGACCTTCACTCTGAATGGCTTCGACATCGGGCCGGTCGTATAAGTTAGCCGCACGTGGTCCATAGTTCCTGACAAACTTCAACATCAGGGGATTCATTTCAACCGCGGTAACGTTTCGGGCACCAGATGCAAGTGCTGCTACTACATCTGGACCACCTCCCGGTCCGATAATCAAGGTCTCAGCATTTGGAACTAGTCTAAACGGCAACGCTCGGTACGAGTCTTTCAGATCTTTAGCATGCTCGATCTTTCCATCCCATTCGCGCACTCCAGTCCAGGCGTCTGAGTCGATGAACAGTCGCGCGAGTTCGTTACGATCGATTCCCTCAACGGCATCGATTCGCGAGTAAGCATTCCAACCGGTTTGTGTAATTCGAGCTCCGGGTGCGGTATCCATCTGACGACGCATAGCTTTCGTCGTGCCCGGAACAACTCGGAGAACACCAAACTTATACGCGGCGATGGCTGAAGTCACCGTTAGCACAACTGCAATAACGGCCAGAATTGCGGCTGAAGAACTTGCTTGATTGGTTTTGTCTGTAGCCAGGATCGCTGCGGCGACTGCGGGAAAAATTGAGCCGGTTAGTAACGCCGGCTCCCCGCCTAGCCAGTGCAAAAGAAGTGTTACCAGGACCGCGCCAATGGCTGCTCCAATAAGATCGGCAAAGTATAAGGAGCCAGCCTCGGTTCGATGCAAGGCAAACACAATTGATAACGCCATCCCGGCTAGAAAGAAAGGAACCAGTGGCGCCAGAAAATAGAGTGGCAGTTTGTCGATTTCGAACGGAAAGCGACCCAGCAACCATAAACAAGTCGGAATCGTGATCGCGTAAAGAGCTGTGATCACTGCTGCCGAATTCATAGTGAGTGCCATTCTTCGCTTTAACAGATGGACCGTAAAACCGCCGAGTCCCCAGCCGAGCAGGGCAACTGATACTGCGACGAAGGCAAAGTGATACCAGACGCTGGCTGAATAAATGCGAGTTAGACCAACTTCTAGTACAAGTCCAGAAAGAGTTATGAGAAAAACGCTCAGGCGTGTGCGCATATGGGGGAGTAGTTAAAGTGAAAGCACTTGACTACGTCAAGTTGAAATTTAGTATTGGGCAATGTCCGATAAGCTTTTTTAGCCTGTCGGACATTTGAGGAGTTGATCCGAACCTTTAGTGCCATCCTGGACGCATGGTCGACACTACAGTCAGCGCATGAATTGCAATGATCAGCACAAGAGCTATCGCCTTCCATCCAAGCGGCCTAACAAGGTTCAATATAAGTGCATAAAGGGGAAATTGAATGAAAAGCAATACGGTCCCTAGATTTTCCCAGGACGTGCGCATCGACAGGATTGTTCCATAAGGGAAAAGGGTGTACATCGACCTAGAATTATGAGACATTCCGTCGCCCATCGCAGCCAGAAACAGAAGTACGACACCCATCACGGTGCTACCAATCAACGAGACGATGAGGACAACCCAGCGACTATAGGTCATGCAAGGATTGTAGCACTTGAATTTCGCGTATGAGTATTTGCTTGTTCTTCCCTAAAATTCCTTTTTCATTCGTAATAGACCCTGTTCAGCCATTAACTGAAATTCTAATGGGTTTCCGCTACCGACCATTTGCACTTAATATCTGCAAGCAATAAATGACGTAGAATCACATGGCGTTTTTGCTTACCTGAAACTTTAATGGACGAACAGGAAAACACTTCAGAACCCACCGTTATGTCGCCCGGTCGATGGCAACGAGTCAAAGAGATCTTCAGGTCGGCAATTGAAGTTCCGCCAAATCAGCTATCCGGATTTCTGGCAGCCGCGTGTGGAGACGATCAGGAACTGAGGAATGAGATCAATTCTCTGATCGAGGCCCACCACCGAGACGGAAGCTTTATTGACTCACCAGCGCTCAAAGATGCGGCGCAATTGTTCGAAAGTATCGAGCAGTTAAATGAAGGAGACGTCGTCGGGCATTATGAGATCTTGTCACTCCTGGGCAAGGGTGGCATGGGCGAGGTTTACCTGGCTCGCGACGTAAATCTGGGACGCCGTGTGGCACTCAAGTTTTTGTCGCCGGAATTCAAGAGAAGCTCAGAACGAGTCAATCGCTTTGAACAAGAGGCTCGTTCAGCTTCTGCTTTGAACCATCCCAACATCCTAACAATCCACGAGATAGGCGAGGTAGACGGACGGCGTTTCATAGCAACGGAGTTCATCGAGGGTGAAAATCTAAGAACACGATTACGCAATGGCGCACTCTCGGTGATCGACGCTTTGAATATTGGCGAGCAAATCGCTTCGGCTCTTAGTGCGGCGCATGACAACGGGATCGTTCATCGTGATATCAAACCGGAAAACATCATGGTGCGACCCGATGGATATGTGAAGGTTCTCGATTTCGGCCTCGCGAAACTCACCGATCGGACATCCAGTCCTGACGAACCAACTCTCGCACTGGTCAAGACTGCAACCGGTGTCATCATGGGCACCACTCCGTTCATGTCTCCGGAGCAAACTCGAGGATTGCAGACAGATGCGCGGACGGATCTTTGGAGTCTTGGTGCGGTGTTGTATGAGATGGTGACTGGGAAGGCTGCTTTTAGTGGAGCGACACCGAGTGATGTCGTGGCGTCCGTACTCGAACGTGAACCACCTGCAATCAGCGAGGTTATCGATTCCGCACCACTAGAACTGCAAAGGATCATAAAAAAAGCGCTGAGGAAAAATCGAGATGAGCGTTATCAAGGGGCCAAAGAGCTGCAGTCGGACTTGAAGGCTCTCAGGCACGATCTAACGAGTGGTTCGGCAACAACCTCGTCAGACAGTAAGGTTGTTAAAGAATCCGATTTGCGAAAGTTCGCGATTGCGGCGATACCGGTGATGCTTCTGCTTGGCGTCGTCGTGTTTCTTGTTTACAAGTTTGCTGGTTCAAAAGTAGTCCCTCCGATTGAACGAGTTGAGGTCAGTGCAACGACGCAGTTAACCACGTGGCCAGGTCTTGACCTTGAACCTAGTATTTCCCCAGATGGGAACTCCGTTGCTTACTCATCAGACCATCTTGGGAATATTGAAATTTTTGTCCAGTCGCTGACACCGGGCGCACGTGAGCTGCAACTTACAAGTGATGGTCAGCAAAATTTTCAGCCGGCCTGGTCACCTGATGGAAAGTTCATAGCATTTCACTCTAAAAATCGTGGAGGCATTTTCGTCCTTCCTGCCTCTGGCGGAGCTTCGCGCCAGATTGCGGAATCGGGCTCACACCCAATTTGGTCGCCTGATGGTGCGAGCATCCTTTTTCAATCTGAGGAGATCAACGACCTGAACGCCAGCTCGTTGGAAGCGCCACTTTCCCCATCAGTCCTGCGCATAGTTCCATCAGCAGGAGGCGAAGTGAAATCTCTGACCGAGGTTGGCCTTCCACCGGGCGGCCATGGAGATGCATCGTTCTCTCCCGACGGCAAACGAATCGTCTTTGTTGCAAACGATGGCGCAACATCGGCGCTTTGGAATATGTCCTCTACCGGAGGCGATATACATGAAGTCCTCAGGTTACAGCATTGGATTTACAGCCCAATTTACGCGCCCGATGGTGAACACATTTATTACGGAGGAATCTCTGAGAGCGGAGCGTTCATACTTTATCGGCTCGCCGTGTCTAAGACTGATGGAACGGGAATTGGCGAGCCCGATGCAGTGATGAACGGTGGGCTGGGTCGCATAAAGAATCTCAGCATTTCCGCGAACGGAAAAAGAGTGGTCTATAGCGCTCCCACCATGAGAGGAAATATCTCATCGGTGTCACTGTCGATCCCTTCAATGACGCCGATTGGTGGACCAGGGAAGCTCACCAATGACACAAGTATGCGTAAAGGTCTTGCGCGTTTCTCACCCAACGGGGAAAAGATTGCATTTGTGGAATTTCGTGGTGGTACTAATCAAGACATTTGGATGATTGATGCTGATGGTAAGAATCAGGTGCAGTTGACCGCCGATCCATCAGTCGATTGGGCACCGAGTTGGTTACCCGATAATGAGCAGGTTGCGTTCCAGTCCAATCGTGGTGGAAAAGCGGGAATATGGAGCGTATCAATCCGCACGGGAAAGGAGGGCCTTTTGGTCGATCCCGATCAGAATATTGGTTGGCCGTCAATTTCGCCGGACGGACGTGAGTTTGTCTTTAATTCGAATAAGAGTGGCACAACGAATCTCTGGCTGATTCCAAACGGGACCGGGACTGCCAGGCAGTTGACGTTCGATAACGAGATGATGGGATTTGCCTGTTGGTCACGAGACGGAAAATTTCTGGCGTTTGAGATGAAACGTGGAGAAAGCCAGTTCGTCACGGTGATGCCTGTGGCTGGTGGACCACCCACGCAGCTAACTACAGAGCGCGGTTTAAGCTGGCCGTATAGCTGGTCACCGGATGACGATAAGATTGCCTTTGCGGGTTATCGCAATGATCTCTGGAACATTTATTGGATTTCGCGGTCAACGAAAGAGCAGAAGCAGCTGACGCACTACAATAAGCTGAACGCATTTGTTCGTTACCCTGAGTGGGATCCGTCCGGGAAAAGAATTATCTACGAGTATTCTGAGTCGGTCGGCAATATCTGGTTGATGGATCTGAAGTGAGAGCTTGAGTGCCTATGCGTATCGACGTCTGACGATCCCGCTGGGTTAGGCATGAAAGCCATGATCGTCAATCACAGTTGCACCGTCTCATTTCTTCTCTGTGCCACCTCCGTGTCCTTGGTGTCTCGGTGGTTAGCAATGATTTCAAACTCATGTACCGCAGAAGGAAAGACAAGTAACCACAGAGTCACAAAGAACACCGCGGAAGCACAGAGAGAAAATAATAAAGTATCAGACCAATTTTCGAACAAGACCCCCAGCGGACAGAGGAGATGCCAGAGAAGCACATGAAAATCATGCAACTCACGCTGATTATTGTCCTCATCTTTGCTAGCAAGGCGCGCGCTCAGGAACCGAAGAGCGAGTTGCACCTCTACGAGAGAGCAACCCAAATCGGGACGGTCGCGAATCGCGAGTTTAAGGATGAAAAGGGAAGAGTTGTAAAGGCCATCTACTACACTCAGAGCGGTATACCGACCGGGCCCATTAAGGCAGAGTTACTGCGCGAACAATCCATCCGGACATATAGTTACAATGTCCATGATTGCAAGATCATCGAGCAGCATTACGAGCCCGGACCTAAATTAAGCCGCACGTACAACACAGAGTGTCTCGACGGTACTGCAATACCACGACTGACTACGATTGTTAGAGCCGATGGCACACGTGAAGGAGAGGTGAGGCATAGCAAAACGGGTAGCAGGCAGACGATTCTGTACTTTGATAAGTCGGGCCAGAAAGTAGTTGCTATCAGTGGTCAACTCGCAGCGGATATCGATCTGGTCCATGGTTGGGGCCAGGAGTTGGATGGTTTTGCGGCTGGAATAGCTCCGAATCAGGAAAAGGGTCGTCCGCAGGACCTCAGTGTGTTGGTTAACATTAAAAACGTTAGCCATTCGGCCGAAGGAATGATCACGATGTCGCCAGTTCTCGTGGAACTCAAGGATGCCAACGGACGAATAGTTGGATGGAAATTCGCCTCCGAAGCATTTGTCGGCAATGATCAGGCTGATCATTGTCCCGCGTTTATGAAAGAAGGCGCGCCCTTGTTGGGACGATCGCAGCAGCGCGCGGAATATGGGTTGAACGAGCAATTCGGCCGACTCGCTCCTGGAAGGTATTCAATGACTGTGAGCTTTTGCGTGTCTGGACAGCAAGAGCGACTAGTCTCCAACACAATTTTTCTTGAAGTAGAGCCCTAAAACCTTGGAGTGCGCCGGCCCGGCGGCGCTTTACACTCGACTTGACAATCTCGATACTCGTTATAACAAAGCGGCGCCGGTTGCGGCACTCCAAGATTGAGAATCTTGGTACTCGTTATAACAAAGCGGGCCCGGTGTGGCAGTCCAAGATTGAGAATCTCATTACTCGTTATAACAAAGCGGCGCCGGGCCGCCGCACTCCAAGGAAGATCCGGTTATGGCCGATGTTCGGGTATAGGTAGTTTCTCAACAGGCGCCGCAGGCACGCGCACCAGGCGTGGACGGCCTTGTTCATCCACCTGAGTCTCGCTTGTTTGAGTGACATTCGTTGAAGGTACTGTGTTCGAGTTCAGCTCGTCGCTCGTTGAGGCATCAATTTCTCCAGGTGATGATGCAGCCGGAGTCTCCGTTGACACGTCGCTCGGCTCGGTGCTGCTTGAAGCGTCAGACTCATAGATGTTATCAGCTGCTAAATCCTCACTCGTCTCCATGTAATCTGGCGCATGTTTATAACACTCGCCGAGTGGTGCAAATTGCGATGCGACATTAACCGTTATCGAATAAGGACAGTCTGGTCCGGCGAGGTAACCCGTCTCGGGATCGATCTTCACGCGCACTATTCCTGCTGGTTTCTGAAACGCCGCTCCACCAAGACTAGGTCGAACCGCTATCGCCTCTTTCATGAAATCGATCCACGCAGGTAGCGCAGCCTCAGCCCCGGTCAAACCCAACTGCTCGTTATCGTCAAAACCGATCCAAACGGCGCAGACGAGATTCGGCGTGTAACCAACAAACCAACCATCTCTCGATGTTCCCGTTTTGCCCGCAATAGCAGTATTGCCTAAAGCGCCCCTGGCCCGACGGGCCGTCCCTCGCGTTATCACATCCGAAAGCATGTCGGTGATCATGTACGCGGTGGTCGGTTTAATAACATGTGTCTCACTTGAAGGCGCGCGGAATAATGGTCCACCGTTGTTATCAACTGCTCCTTCGAACACAGTTGGTTCATACACTGTGCCTCCGTTAGCAAACGCTGCATATGCGGCGGCGATTTTGAGTGGTGTTACTTCTGTGGTTCCGAGTGCCAACGACGGATAAGCGACCGGCGGACTATCAATGCCAAAACGAGCGGCGGTCGAAGCTACTCGTACAAGACCAGTGCGAATCGCAAGGTCAACGGTCACGACATTCAATGAGTGAACTAATCCTTCACGCAATAAAACGTCCTGCATTGAATACGACTTGCCAAAATTGGCAGGTGAATAAGTGGCCCCGCCATACTGAAAAGTTTGTGGCGCGTCACGATAAAGCGAAAGTGGTGAGATGCCCGAATCAAACGCAGTTGCATACACGAACGGTTTAAAGACTGAACCTGGTTGACGCCTGGCATCAGTCGCTCGGTTAAGTTGTGACTCTGCGTAATTACGTCCGCCCACCATCGCCAGAACTCGTCCTGTGTGTACATCTAAAGCAACCAGAGCGCCTTGCGGTGCGCCTCTTTTCGACTTGCCGAGAAGTTCGAGCTGGTGACGCAATGCATTTTCGGCAGCTGACTGTAGGTCAGGATCAATTGATGTCTGAACGCGCATCGACTGCTCAACGTCTGTCTCGGATCCAATTTGATTTTGAGCTGAATCAAGTGCGCGATTTACTGCATCAATGTAATAAGGAGCAAGCTCGTTGGTGGAACTTTCAAATGGCGCGACGGAGACTGGCTCATTGGCTGCCAGCTGGGCACTAGCGTCGTCAATGAATCCTTGGGTCTTCATCGCGCCAATCACTTTGTCGCGACGTTCCTTGGCGGCCTCGGGATGACGATCCGGTGCGTAGCGAGCGGGACTTTGGATCATGCCCGCCAGAGTTGCCGCTTCTGCTACGCTAATGTCTTTTAAGTCTTTCCCGAAGAAGACTCTCGCCGCTTGAGCTACACCTCTAACTCCGACGCCGTTTCGTTGGCCCAGGTAGATCTCGTTGCAGTAAAGGGCAAAAATATCTTGTTTAGAAAGACGACGTTCCAACGCAACGGCCAGCATCGCCTCGTTGAACTTACGCTGCAGTGTTTTTTCTGGGGTTAAGTAGGTGTTTTTAACGAGCTGTTGAGTGATTGTCGAGCCGCCTTGCCGGAACTTTATCGAGCCACTGCTGACCCAGCTTAAAAAGGCCCGACCAACGCCGCGCACGTCTACACCCTGATGTTGGAAGAACCTTCGATCTTCAATCGCCGTAATGGCCTGGACGAGCACCGGCGGGATGTCCTTAAACGTTAAAGTTTCTTGCTGGCCGGTTTTGAGTCCCGTGTCAGCTGTCAGGAGTTCTGGTTCCAATGCATAGGAGTTTATGTTTGCTCCGTCGCTGGTGGAAAACGAATCCACACGATCTTGTTTATCAAACTTAACGTCAATCCACTCGTGTGCGTCGGTACCTTTCCGGGGCGAAATCCTGACTCCATGGTCTGTCGCTTTAAAACTTCCACTCCAGATATTGCTTACTTCCCCTGCGGTGTATCCAGCGCGCTGTAAATCCGACACAAGTTTTGTTTGCGATATTCGCGCTCCCTTCTCGATGGTTCGAGGAGCAGCGTATAGACCAGCGTGCCCTCGAAGATAACCACCAGCGATCTGTTGATCTATCTGGTCAGCGAATTGGGAATATGCGTTGTAAGTCACGAAGCCCACGATCGACAACGCAACGATAGTGATGACTGCTAATACTTCAAGATAAAAGAGGAGTCGCCTTACGACCGCACCTTTTATTTCGCCACGATAAACCTTCAGCCCTGCCTGCGAGCGCGGTTGGTGACGTGGTAACGTGAGTTCGGCGGCCATGTAGTACGTATTGGCAACGGACGTGCCGAGTCAAAAGCCCACAAAATCAGAAGTCGTCGTCTTATTCCGGTTCAGTAATATTCCTGCGACCTGACCCCGATAGCATCGAATCAGGTCACCCTTGGAGTGGGGGGGGGGGGG
>DATIBX010000666.1:0-7663 GCA_035457105.1 Pyrinomonadaceae bacterium | reverse complement strand
AAAAGCTATCGTGGTAGTAACTCCGTTAAGATTCGACTATTACAAAGCGGCGCCGGGCCGCCGCACTCCAAGGAGAAATCGATGCGGGCTCTAGCCGTTCTCATCCTAGTTACATTGGGTATTCAATTAAGTTTGACAAACATTGCGCGAGCTCAGGGACAAGTCGGCGCGAATGCGAGACCCTCTTTTCCGCTCTGGCAAAACCAGACACCTGGTGCACAGGGAGAATCAGCCGACGATATTCCGACGCTGACTCCTTACTTGCCGAAGAGTAACGCTAACGGAGCTGCCTTCATCGTTTGTCCGGGCGGAGGTTACGCGCATCTCGCCGATCACGAAGGTGGACCAGTGGCCGAGTGGCTGAACTCAATCGGCATCACTGCGTTTGTTTTGAAGTACCGGCACGGCCCTCGTTATCAACATCCTGTTCCTTTGCAAGATGCCGCCAGGGCGATTCGTCTTGTTCGAGCGCGTGCAAATGACTGGCGTGTCGATCCAAAGCGTATCGGGATCCTCGGCTTTTCTGCAGGTGGACATCTGGTGTCGACGATTGGTACTCATTTCGACGCGGGGCTAACCAATGCGACTGACCAAATAGATCGAGTAAGTTCACGTCCTGATCTCTTAGTCCTGATTTATCCCGTGATCAGCATGGGAGAGTTCACGCATGCCGGTTCTAAAAGAATGTTGCTTGGCGAGACTCCTTCGAGTGATCTGGTGACGTTGCTCTCGAATGAATTGCAAGTCACAAAAGATACGCCGCCGACGTTTTTGGTCCATACGGCGAATGACAAGGCGGTTCCGGTTGAGAACAGTTTGATGTTTGCCGAAGCTTTACGTAAGGCTGGAGTCGAATTTGAACTCCACATTTACGAACGAGGCGAGCATGGGTTCGGCTTAGCGCCAAAGGATCCCATCCTTTCTACATGGCCGGATCGCTGTGCTGCCTGGCTTGATCTTCACGGATTCTAAGAGCTTAAAGTTATCGGAGAACTAAATGGACAAACCTACAACCCGTGTCACTCGACGTAGTTTTATCAAGGGAAGCTGCGCCGGTGTAGCCGGTTTTGCCGTGCTGTCAGGTAGCGGTGATCTGCTGTTCGCGCAAAAAGGGTCTGTCTCGCGACAAGTCTTTCCGCTAAACCACAAATGGTTATATATGCCAAAGAATGTCGCGGGTGGTAGCGGGAGAGCTTTCAACGATTCCACTTTTACGAAAGTCACGATTCCTCACACGAATAAGATGCTTCCATGGCACGGCTTCGATGACAAGGACTACCAGTTTGTCTCGTTATACCGGCGCCATTTCACAGTTCCAAATGGATTGCAAAAGCACCGGGCATTTATTGATTTCGGTGGAGTGATGACGGCAGCGAAAGTGACCTTGAATGATCAGTTGATCGGCGAATACCGTGGTGGTTATACGCCATTCTCATTCGAAATAACCGAACATTTGAACTGGCGCGGCGACAACGTGCTGGCTGTTGAAGTCGATTCAACCGAACGCAATAACATTCCGCCGTTCGGTGGAGAGATCGACTATCTAACATTTGGTGGCATTTATCGCGATGTCTCGTTGAGATTTGTCCACTCGAACTTCATCGAGAACGTGTTTGCGAAGCCGGTTGACGTTTTGAAGGAAAATCGCAGACTGGATGTGCGTTGCTACCTTAATAGCAAAACGGCCGGCCCGCGAACTCTCAAGGTTGATTTGCTTGATGGTCCAACTGTTATCTCTTCGGCCACGGCAAACGTTTCTGAGTCTGCTTCCTTTCAGGACGTTACGCTGCAGAATTTGGCCGGTATACAACTCTGGGACATAGCGGGCCCCAAGCTCTATCAGGTGCGTGTCACACTGCTCGCAGGTGATACCAGCGTCGACACATACGAGACAAGGACTGGTTTTCGCGAGGCGAAATTTACTCCGGAAGGATTCTTTCTGAACGGCAAACATCTGAAGCTTCGTGGTCTAAACCGGCATCAGACTTACCCGTTTGTAGGTCAGGCGATGCCTGCGCGCGTGCAACGACGCGATGCCTGGGTTTTGAGGAGGGAATTGAAGTGCAACATTGTTCGCACCTCACACTATCCTCAGTCGCCACATTTTCTGGACGCTTGTGATGAACTTGGCTTGCTGGTCCTTGAGGAGATACCCGGCTGGCAGCATGTAGGAGATCAGGCGTGGCAAGATCTCTCGACCCATTTCGTTGAGGCGATGATTCGGCGTGACTGGAATCATCCTGCGATAATTATCTGGGGCGTGCGCATCAATGAGTCGGGTGATCATCACGATTTTTACACGCAAACGAATAAGATGGCGCGGAGCCTCGATGACTCAAGACCAACTGGAGGCATACGTAACAAATACGACTCGGAGTTGTTGGAAGACGTTTTTACAATGAATGATTTTCAAATTCCGTTGCGCCGTCCGAATCATCCGCTCTACCTGAACACCGAATTTATCGGACATATGTATCCAACCAAGCGGCACGATAATGTAGAACGTGTCACCGAACACGCAATGCGTCATGCACGCGTCCACAATCAATTGGCTTCCGATAAAGCTTATGCCGGCGGCATCGGCTGGTGTGCGTTTGATTACAACACCCACGCTAATTTTTGTTCGACGGACCGGGTCTGTTACCACGGCGTAGCGGATATTTTCCGTATCGCCAAGCCAGCCGGAGGTTTTTACAAGTCGCAATGCGATCCGAAAGAAGAAGTTGTGTTGGAGCCCGCGTTTGATTGGTCACGTGGCGATCGCAATGAGAGCTTTACGACTGCGATGGTGTCTTCAAATTGCGAGGAAGTAAAAATCTACATCGGTACCCGTTTGGTTGCGGAACTAAAGCCGGATCGCGAGACGTTCCCGAATCTGCAATATCCGCCGTTTGTCACCAACCTGCGCGACGGCTTTCGTAAAGGCTGGGGAGACTTGAAATTGGAAGGATACATCGAGGGTAAGAAGGTAATTGAAAAGCAGATGTCGGGACGAGGCGCCGATAGGCAGTTGTTGGTCCAACCGGATGACACCGAACTTATTGGCGACGGAATAGACGCAACTCGAGTTGTCTTCAGGGTGACAGACGAATACGGGACAGGACGGCCGCTGGCAAACGCCGCACTTCAATTATCACTCACTGGCCCAGGCAAGATAATTGGAGAAAATCCCTTTGCGTTATTCGGCGGAGTAGGAGCGATCTGGATTAAGACAAAAGAGGCGACAGGTATAATCAAGCTCACGGTGACACACGCCATCCTGGGAAGCAAAACGGTCACGTTACAAGCGATTGCTCCGCAGTCGCGAGCGTTGATTTAGGGATTGTCTCTGTGCGACCTTAGTGCTCTTTGTGACTCTGTGGTGGCGAAAATGACGGTCCAAGTTTTCCCCCGCAGAGTCACAAAGGACACTGAGGTTGCACAGAGAAAGAAGCATGATGCTCTTAATGAAGGATTAAAGAATTGAGCTGAAAATGAATGGCTGAGGATCAATGAACAATGACTTGGCCTACTTCGACTTGCCTGCTAGTGTTCGCTTTAGGACTTCCATCAAATCGACAACTTTTCCGTCTGATGCCTCAGATTCCTTGATCTGAACGACATTACTCTTCTTTGTTTCTTTCTTCTTCACGAGCTTCAAGAGCTGAGCAGTTTCTTCGTCCTTCTCTGGAGTGAACGTCCCTTTTGTCTTTTTCTTGATCAGTGTTTCAAACTTGCGAACGGTCGTGGCATTAGTCTTCGGCTTTTCCGGTAAACCCAGCTGTTTGGCGGAACGAATTTCATCAGGAAATCGCATGGTCTCAGCTCGGAGAATTCCGTGGTCCGAAAAAATCGCAACGGGATACTCCTTGCCACGCATGACGAACGTTGCGATGCCCACGTCACCTCGTTCCTTCATTGCTTCGGCTAGAAGTTTGTAAGCTTTCTCGGAATTGCCCGCCGGACTCAGGAAGTAACCACGCTCGAAATAGACTGGCGGAATCGACTCCTCCTTGACGAAAAGGGTGAGATTAATATCACGCGTTTTCTCTGGAGCTAATCGTTCCAGTTCTTCATCCGTAATCGTTACAAATTTTTCTTTATCGATCTCATAACCGCGAATCATATCGTCGGCTTCGAGATCTTTTCCGGACTTCTCGGAATAGTAACGGCGCGACAATGGCTCACCCTCTGGACCAATCATTCTTAACGGCGCACGATTGGTTCGCGTTGCTGGATACAGATTCACTGGAACACTAACCAGTCCGAAAGTTATCGTACCGGACCAAAAAGGTCGAACGCCGCCGCCCCCTTCTTCATCCGTGGCACTGCTGTGTCGACGAGTAGAGGCATGAGTCGCAGCTGAACTCTTTTTTGAGCTTGTTCTAGGCAGCGCGTTTTCCTTTCTTCAATGACTCGATGCTCTTTGCCAGGGCGCTATCGAGCGAAGTGGTCTGGCGTTTAGTCTTCACAGCGCTGAGGCGAGGTGCGTGGCCTTTCGCCTTCTTAGCGATGAATTCCATAACGCGTTCACGATATTCGTTCTTGTACTCGGCCGGATTGAATTCCCCTTCGAGCATGCTGACGAGATGTTTGGCGAGCTCAATCTCTTTCTTACTGGGCGGTGTGCCGGCGGGTTTTGGTAGTTTTGCGGCCGACACAACTTCTTCAGCGTTTCGGAGTGTTGATAAAACCAGGTATCCGTCCTGCGCGCCGAGCGCGCCGGTGTAAATCTTGTTCCTCATCGTCCAGTGAGCGATTCCTTCACGCTCTTGATTTTCCAGAGCTTCCGACAAGGCGAAATAATTCTTTTCGTCGCCATCTGGACCAAGATAATAAGGACGCTCGTAATACTGTTGCTCGATAGCATCAAGCGGAACAAAAGACGAGATCTCAATATCTCTTGAGGCTTTTGGCTTAAGAGATTCAAGATCTGATTCCTCGAGAATTACAAATCGTCCGGGTTCAATTTCATACCCTTTTCTGATTTCTGTATCGGGAACATCTTCTCCGCTTTCGGGTTCAACCATGTGTTGCTTGACACGTTTGCGGCCACTGTCGAGGATGTGAAACCTGACTGTCTTATCCTCAATCGCAGAATACAATTTGACCGATACTTTGGTAGTGCCGATTTTTAAATTACCTTTCCAAATTGCTCTCGCTGCCATAAAACGTTCAACCCTCCTCCTCAGAACTTGAGCAAGGCACACAGATGATTGAAGTCGACTCAATGACGACGCATTCAGGACACGTAGGACCATCGCAGTCAGTGCACCGGCACTCCGTCTCATAAATGTACAACTGATGGCAGATCGAACAGACCTCTGTACCGGTTTCGAGCCACCAGGGCGCTGACGCTGTGGTCTTTCCCATCTTCAAATATCCCCCTTGCATCTTGAGTTCCATTGTAGGGGAGGCACTCCGTGGCCGCCCCCTCTTTTATTGAGGCGCACGGTAGCGTTAAGTTGTAAAACAAGCGTGGGGCGGCCACGGAGTGCCGCCCCTACCAGCCTGTGTGAATTTTCCATTGATCGACAAGGTTCCCATCTTCAAGGACAGAATAATAATGATGCTGAGCGGCAGTCAGGCAAGAGTGGTTCGCTAATATTCGAACGCGAGCGCCAACCTTAAACTGCTCAAAATTAATTGCGTCATCTACGTGAAAGACCCCGTGTTCCTGCGAAACAGAATCGATTCTTAATCCCAGATCGTGTCCCGCAATATCTAAAATCCTACCGTATCCGCACGCCGCATCAAGACCCACTGCGCCGCGGTCTTTCGAGAGTGCAATCGCTCCCGCGTCTACAACCACCTTTCGCCGCGAGGAATCGCGGTGTGTCACGGATGCAAGAACGGTCAGTGCACAATCTTCGAAGCTACAACTCCCAAGAGTAGCTTGAAATGCATCGAAGAAGATGTAGTTTCCGGGACGCACTTCGTCGACGCCTTTGAGATGATCGACGCTGGTAATAGTTGGAGTTGAACCGATGCTGACGATGGGAACTTCGCCTATAAGACTTCTAAGCGTGTCTGCGAACTGAGCCATCAGATCGCGCTCGTGACGTGCTAGTTCTAGTACTTCTTCCCTTGCGTGGCAGTTATAAGAATGACCAGCATGAGTAAGAATTCCTCCGAAGCTAAGATTTGAGGCAGAGGAAACTCGCCTGACTATTTCGAGCGCGAGAGGATTGGTTGGTTCTACACCGCAGCGGTGGTAACCAGAATCAACTTTCAAAAAGACGTTGAGTTTTACTCCTGCGTGTCGAGCAGCGTCATTCAAGAGCAGCGAAGTTTCAAGATCGTCAGTTAATAGTGATAGCTCATCACAGCTCTTTGATAATTCAATTGCTTCTGAGAATTTTCCCGGTTCAATGGGAATTGCGTAGGTGATCTTGGTGAAGCCTCCATCTGCAAATGCCCGCGCCTCAGCAAGGGTTGAGACTGTGACGGCGCCCGAATGACCAGCAGTCTGAAGTCTGGCGACTTCGAGACATTTGTGAGTTTTGATATGCGGTCGGAGATCGGCGCCAAAGTTCTTGACGCGTTCGGTCATTCGCTGTGCGTTATTTTTGACCTTGTTGAGATCGAGTAAGAGTGCGGGTGTTTTGAGTTGTTCCAGATCCATCGCGTCTTTTTCGAGTTGAAGATGTTGTTTCGGTCGAAGTTTAGCTCATTTTCTACCCAACATCCTCCCGGCGGATTTCTCTGTGCGATCTCTCGGCGCTCTCAGTGCCTCTGTGGTGAGATTTTGGTTGTGTTCCTAACCACAGAGTCACCGAGAACACTAAGATCTACACAGAGAAAGAAAAGGCGGTCGAAGGTCGACCGCCTTTTGATATTTCACTTTTGTCCCGCTGAATTAGTAACCGCGGAAACCATCGGCATAACCGTTCTCAAAAGCATCCCGGAAATAACGTCGATAAGTTTCCCGATCGCCTAACTTGGAACTGTAATCCTTTGTGGCCTTGTCAAACGAGCTACTGTTCTGAAAGTCATACTGACGACGGTGTCGCACATCATCGCGCCCTTTTTTAATGCCTTCGTTGTAGCCAGCGTTCAGCGCTGTTTGTCGCAACTGCTGCGAGCCACCATAGTTTCGATAGCCGTCCCAGCTACGACCGCGCCGCTGGTAGTTGCGATCTCTGTAGTCGCGATTGCGATCTTGATCGTTACGGTTACGATAGTCACGATAGTCACGATAGTCACGATCTTGTTGGTAGCGTGGATCGTACTGAGATTGCGCTTGTGTATTAACTGTAGAAACGATTCCGATACCCAACAATACCGAAAGTACGAATCCCGTTCCAACTGTTTTCTTTACGAACTGACTGATTTTCATGCTTCAACCCTCCTACTTATCATTACTTCAGCAAGGGTTATGCCGAAGGACCGCAATATATGAAGGGCCGTTATGAAAACTGAAGATTGTTCCAAAAAGAAGGTATCTAGCCCAATCCCATTTCAGTGGTCTATCGCGGCAGACAACCCGTTCGTATACCACATCGTGCAATTCAGCTTCCTTCAATACGCTTTAGTAGCGTGCTGACGATGTTGGTTCAGTTCTTGAAATTTTGACGGCTCCTCACAGCAGGCTTCAGAGCATGTGTGAAAGCTCATCAACATCTCATTCTCCCCAAGCTTTAGCTTGAGGACACAAGAAATATCTTAGACCAGTCAACCGTTT
>DATIBX010000665.1:0-6981 GCA_035457105.1 Pyrinomonadaceae bacterium | reverse complement strand
GGCAAATCTTCAGGTCAGGAAGGTTGACCCTCTGCCCCAGGCAACAAAGTTATTGACCATAAAGAAAGGGGCGGCGCAAGAGAGCCTATGCGCCACCCCTTTTTATGTGAGGACTCGAAAAAACCTAGTTACCAAGTGTCTTCTTCACTTGTCCGGGAGAATAAAGTGGACCTGGTAGCCATTGAGGTTCGTAGTCTATAAGTGAAGCATCAATCGCAAAGGCGTAGATCTGAGTGGCCAGCGCCGGATTCAAATCATTGTCGCTGATCACATAGAGCACATGTCGACCGACCTCGAGATCGGGTCCCCACGCCAATCCCTCGATCTTTTCGGGGATTGTTGCCGTCAAATTTAAGTCTGCGTCGAGGAGATTAATGAACAACGATTTGCTTGCGGGAGTAACACCTGCTGGCAATGCACCTGCCGGCAAACTCGCCATTCCCGAAATGTCCGTCGCTCCAGTTAGATCGATCTTGTAAATCGTTTTTCGCGTTGGCGCCTGAGGTGGGCTCTGGAGATTTGAACGGTTATCGCGCTCGACCACGAGGAACTCATGATCGTTGATTGCAAGAATCTCACAAACACCCTGGCCGCGGTTGATTGCGTCCAGCACGTATACGTACTCCTTTGTTTCTCCGGTGACGGTATCGATTTTGAGAATGCGATTGTTCAATCCCAACCGGTCGGTCGTACCAGGAGTTAAACCATGATCCTGCAATAGTGCATTTTGCATTATCCCAAACAGGTATCGACCGTCAGGACTAATTGCAAGACCCTCCATTCCACGATTTCCTTGTCGTCCGGAAGTATTGGCGAGTTCAGTGTTTGGATTTGAACTTGGATTTGCAATTGCGAATTTCGATGGTACTTCCAGGCGGCGGATCAATTGACCCTGTCGATTGAACTCAAATAGGTAGGGACCATACTCATCCGAAATATAGAACGTCCCCGTGGATCCCACTCGAATGCCTTCCGGATCCAATCTTAGGTCGAAGTCGCCGGCTGCACCCACGAACGTTTGATTGGTTTCGTTCTTGAAGAACCGTGTGTCCAATAAAGCAGTGTGGATATTCGGGAACGGTGCTTCGGTGTCGGTGGTTATGTGTAGGAAATAAAATCTATCTATATACGGAACGTCGGTTAACCCATCGAATGGACCACGATCTGGGGCAGCGATGAACACATTATCGTGGCCCGTGTACGTGATGTCAGAACCGAATCCTCCGAAGATTGCTTTGGGAACACAATTGGTGGGCGCGCTTTCCTGACAGATGTTTCCGGTAAGACCCGAACTGTCGAGCGCAGATCCGGAGATCACACCTTTGCCTATCAGAGTGATTCCAGGTGTTAAGGCATTTGAACTATGGGTAGGGACTGAAAGTAATGAAGTGGACAGAGCGAGAGCGACGAGTGTCGCACTCAACACACGCATCATAAGGGTTACTCCTCTCGGGTTTAGTGCCGCGAAGGTAACGTGTGATGGTTAACGTCTTATGATCGGATCATGAACAGTGTGTAAATTCCGGTATTAGAACTTCAAGAAATACTTTCAGTTAGGAAAGGGTGACCTGACAGTCTTTCGTCACCATGCCTTTAGAAGGAACTTCACTTTTTAGCAACGACCAGAACTTTGCCCTTGTAAATTCCCGTGTAAAGTTTGTCGGCTAATCGCGTAGCTGAATCATCGTCTGTCAACGACTTCAGCATTCGATACTGAACAAGAGCTGAAGTTCGATCGTTCCTTTGCAGGAACGACACTCCAAGGTTGTATAGAGGCAAGGCCCAGTTTGGCTTGAACTCGGACGCTTTGAGAAAGAACTTGACTGCTTCTTCTTCCCTTCCCGCTTCTGTGAGTGCTACTCCAAGATTGTTGTGCGCCTCGGAATATCCGGGTCTCGAACCTATTGCTGACTCGTAGGCCTTTATCGCCTCGGTCCGTTTACCCATATTGTCATAAGCGACACCGAGACTATTTATTGCCTCGCTAAAGTCAGGTTTTAAGCGAATGGCCTGCTGAAAAGCGTCGACCGCTTTCGCATGCTCTTGAAGTTTGAGATATGAGAAGCCCATATCGTAATACGCTTCCGCATAATCGGGTTTGACCTTTAACGCGCGCGCCAAAACAATTAGTGCTTCGTCATATCTTCCCAGTGCGTTGTAAGTTACACCGAGATTGTTCAGCGCTTCAGTAAATTGAGGATTGATTGCAATTGCCCGTTTGAAAAATTCAATCGCGGTTACAGCTTCACCCGACTGGAACTCCTCAACACCTTGTTCGTTAAGAGCTATAGCGGTCACTTCGTCTTTAACGCCTTTCAATGCTGGTTGCGCATTCACAGACTGAGTGAGGCCAATAAGAAGCACTGTCACTACTATTATTGTTTTCATAGAAACATCCTTTATTTCGGAGAATGTTGACGAATTTACGAAGCGTTGAATGTTCAGCGAGCCACGGAATAAAATTGGAAGGCTTACCAGGACCATACTTGTCCAATTCGCTCCCGTGACTCGCGGCGAAGCTTAGGAAAAATTTGCGGCGGCGGGCTTTAATGAGCCATTAAAGTTTCATCAAAGAATTCTCAAAGAGGATGAAATGCGGGAGTTAACAAACCGGCTTTATCAATTCGACGGATTTCAACTCGATCCGGACGAACGCCGCCTGCTCCGGGATGGTGAGCCAGTCTCACTAACTCCGAAGGCGTTTGACACCCTCGTACTTCTCGTCGAACGAGCCGGCCACTTAGTGGAGAAGGAAGAGTTGATGAAAGAGCTGTGGCCAGACAGCTTTGTCGAGGAAGCAAATCTGACTCAATACGTCTGGACCCTGAGGAAAGCTTTGGGTGAGTCGACAGTCGGTGGACCATTCATCGAAACAGTCGCGCGTAAGGGGTTTCGATTCGTTCCCCTGGTAACTCAACGTGATAAGGTTCCCATCGTCATTTCCACGCCGATAACTTCGGAACGTGCTCCAACAACCACTTTCAAACCTCTCGTGTTCATACCATTGATATTTCTGGCGGCAGCCATTGCACTAATCGGACACCGTTTTCTCAATCGAAAAGATGTTCTGCCAGTAACGAATGAGAAGCCGGCTGCCGAAGTACATCGGCAAACAATTGCAGTACTGCCGTTTATGCCTCTCAGTGGTGACAGTCGAAATGAATCACTCGAATTGGGAATGACCGAGACGATCATCACTCATCTGAGTAATCTCAGGCAGCTTGCAGTGCGACCAATTGGCGCTGTTCGGAAATACACCGATCCGCATCAGGATCCGGTGGAGATAGGAAAACGTTTGCAGGTTGGAGCGGTGTTGGATGGCAGCATCCAAAAGGTTGGTGACCGTGTACGAGTTACAGTTCGGCTAACGAATGTTTCGACGGGCGCAAATGTATGGACACAGCAATTTGACGAGCGCTTCACTGACATCTTTGCAGTACAAGACTCAATCTCCGAGCGCGTTGCCAGCACATTGCCCCAGAAGTTAGACGGCTCGGAGCAACAGCGTCTGACTAGACGATATACAGATAGTCCCGAAGCCTACCAGTTATACCTACAGGCTCAATACCTTTGGGACAATCGAAACAAAGTTAACCGCGACAAGATGATGCAGTACTACCAGCAGGCTATTGCAAAAGATCCTAAATTCGCACTAGCCCATGTGGGCATGGCTGACCTGCAGATCACAATGGTAGGCGATAACATTGTCGCTTACGATGACATCAAGACACACATAAACGGCAATCTCGCGAAAGCGTTGGAACTTGATCCGGAGTTGGCCCAGGCTCGAAACCTTCGGGCAGAAGTAAAGTACCAGTTTGACTTCGATTGGGTCGAAGCGGAGAAAGAGTTTAAGAAGGCGATAGAGTTAAATCCCAACGTCGCATCAATCCGATTGGCTTACGGTTGGTATTTGATGAGCGCGGGCCGCTTGAATGAAGCGACAAAGGAGATGGAGAACGCTCAGGAACTTGATCCGCATTCAGCCGTGATCAATCGTGCCCGAGGAAAACTTCTTTACTTCGGTCATCGGTTCGATGAAGCCATCGAACACTTCAAAAGAATTGTCGACGCCGAACCGCGTAATCCAACAAATCACCGAGTCCTCGCAGAAGCGTATGAAGAAAAAGGGATGTTCGCTGAAGCAATTCAGCAACGGAGCGAAGCGGCAAGGGCCAACGGAGCTGACGAATCAAAGTTGAACTCCGATATCGAACTCTTTCAACGCGCCGGGTGGCAAGCTTATCTGGAAAAGTGCCTACAGCGGAACCTGGATGACTTGAAAAAGGATTATGTCTCCCCAATGGTTATCGCGGGCGTGATCTTAAAATTAGGAAATAAGGATGAGGCTGTTGTATGGCTGGACAAGGCAATCGAGACACGAGCGTCTGGAATACCAAACCTAAAAGTTGATCCGGTTTTTGATAGTTTGCATTCCGATCCCAGGTTCGCCAAACTTCTCGCACGAATGAACCTCACGCCTTAACGTCATCGGATTGCTACCTGCCGGACTCTGCGAAGAAACCATCTAGACAGTAGAGGACGGAAAACAGAATGTATCCAACCTAATCCCGGCCGACGCCTAGCGCATCTGCCACTCGATTGATGTAGTTGAACCAGGATGCAATTAAAGTTATCTGAAGAATCCCTTTGTCATCAAACCCAACTTCACGCAAACGCTCATGATTCGCAGGCGAAATCTTTGTCGCGTCCTTCGTTAACTGCACCACATAGTCCAGCATGACACGATCCTGCTCCGAGATTGGTGCGTTCTCATAATCAGTCTGGAGCGCATCAACCATTTCCTGATCAAGTGTGACCCGACGCAGAAACTCTGCGTGAGACTCGATTCAATAAAAGCACCGGTTCGTGACCGATACCATCGTCGCAATCATTTCGTGCTGACGTCTAACCAGCGGAAGATCCGGAGACATCAGCGAGCCGAATGTCGCGAAGGCGTGGAACAGTGCTTCCGGAATCAAACTGTGTGACTGCACAATCCCGGCACTCTCGCCATCTAGTGTTGGATGTACCGGCGTAGCATACTCGATCGGGTACAGATGTCTTTGACTTTCCGAAGCCTTGCGCACTTCGTCATCTTCAGTCACTGAAACGGTTTTAATCCAGGTCATAAGCTTTCCTTTAACTCTTCTTCTTCTCTGCGCAATCTCGGAGTTTCTCTGCTGCGTCTGCGGTTCAAACAAGATGGAAAAAGCAAACCGCCGAGACGCAGAGAAACGCAGATATTGCGCACAGAAAACTAAGTCACTCGCTTTCGAAAAAACAGATAGTAAACGGGTAAACCCAACAACACCACCAACACTCCCAGCATTGCCTGAAGCGCGTTGTTACCAGCCAACAAAACAAGCATTAAAACAATCAGGAACAAAAATATCAGCGGCGTTACCGGATAACCCGGAGTCTTGAACAAAACTGCCGATTCACGGCGCCGCAGTATAAACAGCCCAGCCACCGACAAACCGATGAACACCACTACAACAAAAATGAAGAACGAGATGATCGAACTGAACGTACCGATGATAACCATGAAAGAAGCGAGTACTGCCTGGATCCCGATTGCTCGTGCCGGCGTTCCAAAACGAGGGTGGATTGCTGCCACTTGATGAAGGAAGAGACCGTCGCGGGCCATTGCAAAATAAACGCGCGGCGCCGACATGACCACAGCAGCTAAACTTCCCAGGACGGCTACAATGACAATCGCTGAAAACGCTTGACCTCCAAATCGACCAAACAATATTTCTCCAACTTGTCCAGCGAATGCCTCTCTCGAAGCAACTTGCTCTAATGGCACTAAATAAATAAAAACGGCACTAATTAAAACGTAGACCAGGGTAAGTATACTCACGCCGTAAACGAGAGCCCTCGGTAACGTTCGTTCTGGATCACGAACTTCACCAGCTAACTTGCTCAAGTCCCACCAACCACCGAATGAAAAAAACGCTCCAACTAAGCCTCCCGCCAGGGCGCCAATCAGTGGTTCGGATCCCGGACGTTGAGCAATGAGCGGTTCGAAGTTGGACCAGCTTCCCAGCCGTAAAGCGAAACCCCACACAATCAATAGAAGCAACGAGCCAAGTTTAAGTATGGTTAACCAGCGGACGAATGAACCGCCAAGCTGAACTCCGCGGATATTAAGAAGCGCCACAAACACTACTGATACCAGTGCAACAATCTTGAGTCCAACCGGTGATAGGTTGAAGATGAAGCCAACGTAACTCGCGAGTCCCACTGCCAGTGCTGCGGTAAGCCCGGGATCCATCACCAACAACGCCATCCAGCCATACAAAAACGCGACTGGTGCCCCATAAGCTTCACGCAGATAAACATACGCACCGCCCGCTTCAGGAAATCGCGAGGCTAGCTCGCCATAACAGAGTGCGCCGCACAGCGCCATCGCGCCCATCAGTAGCCAGACAACCAGTAGCCACATTGGAGAGCCAAGTGACTTCGCCATACCGGCGGGCGTTAAGAAGATCCCAACTGCAATGACCTCACCGACAATCAAAGCTGTGGCAGTGCGCAAACCAATCTGCCGTTTGAGTTTCGCATCAGCCAACGAGTCAACTACCCTTCTTCTTCAATGAAGGCCTTGCAACCTGATACATGTCTCGAGCGATCCGATCAGCCAGATCTCCCTGATAGAGATCCATGTGATCGCGGCCTTCAATGAACTCGAAGGTCGCGTCGCTCCCCAATTGTTTCAACCTGTCCCGCAACAGATACACAGCTTCCTCGAGATGAAAGTTGTCAGCCGTGCCCACGATTACGTGTATCTTGCCGCGGAGCTTCGGTCCCAACGTCTTCCAGTTAGTAACGAGGAGACGAGAGATGTCATAACGTTCCCAGGCTTTTTGAACCCGCGGATCTATTGCACCTGTCTCACGGTCAAACAATTCCATCGGTCGCCCGTCTTCCGCTCGAGGACTAAAGACCGCTTCAAACGATTCGATCTGCCCTCCA
>DATIBX010000664.1:0-7755 GCA_035457105.1 Pyrinomonadaceae bacterium | reverse complement strand
ATCCGTTTTCGATCACCCAACACTTGTCCGGGAACGCTTCGCGACGAAAGCCGCGCCAGGCAGCAACTGATTTACCGTCGAACAGGATCTGCCATTTTGGTTTAGCGTACGCGACTCCCGATTCAAGGAGAAAAACTGCCAATGCGACAACGATGGTTTTACGAAGCATGCTCAAAACTCAAGAAAACTCACCACAGAGACACCGAGGACACTAAGGCTACACAGAGAAGGTTCAGATTAGGACCCCGGTATAAATTGGCGGAACCATGAACGCCGACTTGGATCTAAAGGCGCCACCATTATTTTTGAAAAGCAATCACCGGCGATCCGTTCAAGATCGTGTAGCCAGTCGTTCTCTATCAAAAAAGAACCGTCAGCCTCTTTGATCAAGGTTCGATGTGGGTGCTGTTCCTCCCATTCAGTGATGACAGCATCACGCCAGAACTGATCACGACCTTTGATCTCAATTCGCATTATGGATGCTCTCTTGGCACCTTTAGCCCTCTCATTCTCCCCAAGCTTTAGCTTGGGGTGGAGGTTTTAGGTGATCTACCTTCAAGTCAAAATTTTGGCCGACAGTCTCCCCAGGCTAAAAGCCTGGGGAGAATGAGAGGCGGAACTTCATATCAGTTGCCACTACACAACAGCCCTTACCTGATCGCTACTCTTGCAGAATACGATTTATTTGTTCCGCACAATTGTTCGCAGTCTCCTGGTCCGGATGTTCACTTCCCAAGGCCATTACAAGGTCTGAAAATAAAAACTGCAAGTCTCTCGCTCGGTCATCTGTTGGTGCGAGTCTCCCACCGAGTTGGACCTTGCTCACGTCAAAGGGAATACCTAACTGTTCTCCATCAAGAGGCGACAAATGAAAGTACAGAACTGCCACAAAGCCAAGCGCGTCGGTCGATTCGACTGTCGGCCGACCTAGTGCGTCAGGTTTAGGTTTATCAAACGCATGAAGGCCTGGCTGCAACTCTGTTTCCGGTCCGCCCTCCTGCTCCAACTTCTGGTCCGAGGTTGCCGTCTGGGCCGTTTGGGCCGTTCCGGTTAAAAGTTGGCGACGTACAGGCGAAACTCCCACACCTCCCTGGGTTGCCACAAGCCGCGCCTCAACTTGATCGGTCGAGCGCAAACTTTGCTGGGGGGGCTTCACGGTAAAGCGGCCGCGAAGCACAAGTTTCTGCTCTGCAATCGAGGCTTCGGCCGGCGCAAAAGTTACGTCGTAAGTGTGACCTTGTGCCTTAAACTGTCCCACAAAAATGCGCCCGCGAAGAAGTGCGTGGATGGCATGCAGTTTCCTTTGCTTGCTAGCGGAGACTGCGACAGGTGTCGTTCGAGTTTTTTCTTGACCTAACATCGTAAGCCTTTAAATGTTTCCGCGTTTGTATTCGTCAGCGAGATAGTCGCAGGCGCGGACCGTCAGTGCCAGGATCGTCAGCGTTGGATTGTGGTTTGCCGAAGAGACAAAGGCGGCTCCATCAGTAACAAACACATTCTTCACCTCATGCATTTGGTTGAACTTATTAAGGATTGAAGTTTTGGGATCGTTTCCCATACGCGCTGTACCCAGTTCATGGATGATGCGACCGGGAGCAGTCAGCTGTCCTCCGGTTGAGACAACCTCAGCCCCGGCAGCTCGCAGGATCTCCTCACTCGTGTCAGCAGCATCTTTCGCCATCTCACGTTCATTGTCTGAATACTGAATGTGCATTTTTAGAACCGGAACACCCCAGGCATCAACCACACCGTCAGGATCAATTTCAGCATAGTTCTCAAAGCGCGAGAGCATCGCCGCGCGTACAGTCATTCCTACTGGAGCTGTGTAAAAACGACGGACCTGCTTCTTGTATTCTGGTCCAAAGCCGCTGATGGCTCGCCGCGCAATGCCGGGAAACATTGGTGTAGCTGAACCACATTCGAAACCATAACCGCGAAGAAACTTTGGGTGCTTCGTTTTAGCGTCGAGGTTGCGGAAACGGGGAATGAAGATCCCGGTAGCTTTGCCGTCTTCGTTGACCGGATCGCGCCCAGCCAGAACTGGAAAGAAACCCGAAGCTCCGATACCTCCGAAATGGTCAACCAGATAGCGACCCAGAACTCCGGAACTGTTTCCCAGGCCTTGAGAATGATCCCTTGATTTGGAGTTGAGCAAAATGCGTGTCGATTCGAGAGTTGATGCCGCGACAATTATTACTTTCGCATAGGCTTCAAGCTCTTGATGGGTGACGCGATCAACAAACGCCACGCCTTTAGCTTTGCCGGTGTCGCTGTCCGTGATGATGTGTCGCACAATAGAGTTTGGACGAAGCGTCATGCGACCCGTCGCTGCTGCAATCGGCAGGGTCGACGCGACGGAACTAAACATCGCGTTGACATCACAACCATCACCGCAGTGCCCGCAGTAGTGACACTTACGACGCCCCTTCATAAACGACTTGGGTTGAGTCGTAAGCATGGCTACACGCGAAGAGATTGCCGGCCTTCCAGTCTTTTCCGATCCTTTGCGCAAAAGGTTTTCGCCGCAAGTCATCGGCATCGCGGGCATGTATTTGCCATCCGGAACGTGCGTTAGACCATCATTATTTCCGCTGACTCCAATGAACTCCTCAACTCGATCGTAGTAAGGAGCCATCTCTGCATAACTAATTGGCCAGTCGTCTCCAAATCCGTCGTGACTCGCAGCTTTGAAGTCGAGATCAGACAGGCGCCAGCTCAGTCGTCCCCAATGCAGCGTTTTGCCGCCGACGATGCGGGCGCGAACCCACATGAAGGGCTTGCCCGGATCAGTTGTATAAGGGTGTTCTGAATCCTTGACGTAAAAGTGGCGGCTGTAATAAGAGGCAGTGTCCTGCATCCACTGCTCTTGCTGCTTCCAGCCCGGTGGACCAAAACCGCGATACATCATTTGGTATGGCCATGTATGCGACGAGAAGTCGCGGGTGGGATTAACGGGTGGTCCAGCTTCAAGGACAAGGACCTCAAAGCCCCGAGCGGTCAGCTCTTTTGCTGCCATACCTCCGGAAGCTCCCGAGCCGATGATCAGTGCGTCATAGCGTTTAGCTGATCTCACGCTGTCTCCGAGAAAACAATTTGTAGGTGATTGAAGAGCTACTTAGTTGGTGCGCGCAACATAGCACACTGGGAAACACCCGGCAAGATGTTTGGCAGATTTGCACTTTCGTCAGTGAGATCGTCTTCTCGGCGTTCTCTGCGTTCTCTGGGGGGAGGATAGGTCCTATTGGACTTCTAGGACCTATCTCTTCACGCCGAGAACGCTGAGGAAAACAATTGACTTTTCACGGCTTGATTTGAATAATCACGCGTCAAATCGTAAAAACTTGGACCCAAGTGTGGTGACAGCTATGTCAGACGAGCAAAATATCAGCCGCCGAACGGCTCTAAAAGTCATCGCAGTCGGTGTTGGTACTGCTGGTGCACTCCCAATTCTTGAAGAGACCACTTTAGGACAACACAGTCACACCGGCATGGTGATGCAAAAACCAGCCGACGAAGCAGTCCAGGTGCATCGATTCTTCAACGCGCAGGAGATAGCAACGATCGCCACAATTTCAGGATTGATTATTCCCGCTGACGAACAGTCACCGGGCACTGATGCCGCTGGAGTCCCCGCCTTTGTCGATCTCATGGTCAGCGAGTCGTCAGCGGAAGTTAAGAGGCTTTGGCATGAAGGACTCATGGCGATCGAAAGAATGAGTCAGGAGAGATTTTCAACTTCCTTCATTACTGCAAACTCAGCCCAGCAAATCACCTTGCTCAAAGCAATCAGTAAGAACGAGTATAATGCCCGGTCTATTGAAGAGCGCTTCTTTGTTGCCATCAAGGGTTTGACAGTTGATGGTTACTACACATCTCAAGTTGGTATTCATCAAGAGTTGCACTACAAAGGAAATGCGTACTTAAAGGACTTTGTTGGTTGCACCCATCCCGAGCACCAGAGTTAGTGGCGATTTAACCTCCTCCAAAACGTAGAAACTTACGAAAGATTAATCGATTTTTTTGTAAACGCAATCAGCTCATCAAGGCTTGTGCCGATGCCATCGGGAGCAAAACCAAGACGTTCGTTGGGCGATTTAAGTCGATTAACCCAGAAGGTTGGATATCCAAAAGATTTTGCTCCGGCGGCATCCCAGCCTGCAAACGCAACGAACAGCACTTCGTCTTTGGGCGTCGCAAACGCGTCGATGGCCATTTCATATGCACGCGGACTGGGTTTATAGGTCTTCATCTTATCGGTGCTGATTATGTGGTCAAAAACATTTTCGAGTCCCGAGTTCTTGACCCCCGCTTCGAGTATGTTTGGTGTCGCGTTGGATAAGATGGCGAGGCGCCCACCTGCATTGCGCAGTCGTTGTAGTGCGAGTGGAACGTCCGGCCAGGTTTTTAACTGAAGATAGGCAGACATCAATTTCTCACGCTTATCAGAAGTGAGGTTGAGGTGAAGCGCATCCGCGGCAAACATCAGACTCTCATCAGTGATTCGCCAGAAATCGACGTATTGTTGAGCCAAGGCCCGCAGCCACTGATACTCAAACTGTTTAGTGCGCCAGACATTACTCAATTCGGTTCCTTGCCCGGGGAAGAGTTGTTCTGCTAGCGCAAAAACGGGCCTCGGATCGAAAATGGGAAATGCGTCAAAGACGAAAGCTTTAATCCTGGACCTGGTACTTCGATTAGCCAGACCCAACGACGCACACATGCTTGTCGCAGTTCCGGCCGCTACGACGTTTAAAAAATGGCGCCGATTCAATGACATCGAGTCTAATCTCGGATTAGTACCGTTAGCATGTCCGACGTGCTTTAGCTTGTCGGCGCTGAATTGAAAGAAGAAATAACGATCCTGTCTACGAATTAATCGGTGTTCTTAATCTGTGTTCCCTGGGCGGCAACCAGGTACCAACGATCTCGCAACCTTAAATACACATGTGTGTATCGACTTAAGGCAGAAAACGGCGCATCGGCGATGCGACCGTTCATCTCAGTTGAACCGGTCACGAGCGCAGTATTCTGGTAAAGGCGAACTCGGGAATTGAGCAGGTTGATTTTGTCAAACTTGAGCTGACCTGATCTCAATACGGTAAGGAGGTCGAGTTTGGTGACTTCGGATCCGCTCAGCACGTCAATTAACGAAAAATCATCCGCTAACAAACGCTCGACTGTCTCAGCATTGGCGATAAGACCATCGAAGAATTCGCGATCCAACGACATGACATCTGTTCGATCAATCTGCATTTCAAATCCACCTTGTCAATTTATTTGGCGCACCACCACCGGTTGAAAGCGCGCGCGGCTCACAAGCCCCGCTTGCGAACACCTCGCGCGCTCCGGCGCACCGAGCCCCTTCTTTCGGTGCGATACTTATCAGCAAATACCGGATTCGCTGATTTACCCGCTTTCGACCGCCCTCATAGGATCAATACTAGAATTTCTGTTTTTTATTCCCGAGAGATACGGTTGGATTTCGCAAATCGTAATTTGCTATCTTTCCGAGACTCCATCATGACGGAGCACGACACAGAGACCTACGATAGTTGATAATACGGCAACGATTCGTGTGGAATTCTCAATGAACATCTCGGCCTATCTCGAACGGATCAACTATCACGGTCCAACTACGCCGTCCACTGAAACTTTGCGGGCTCTGCAGTTCGCGCACTTGTTGACTGTTCCTTTTGAAAACTTAAGTATTCATGCCGGTGAGCCGATCGTGTTGGACGATAGCGCTCTGTTTACAAAAATTGTCGACCGACACCGCGGTGGCTTTTGTTACGAAGTCAATGGTTTGTTTGCCGCTCTTCTACGCGCACTCGGTTTCGACGTGTCGATGCTGTCGGCCGAAGTTGCCAATGCCAGTGGCGTTTTTAGTCAACCATTTGATCACATGACGCTCATGGTCCAACTAGACCAACGCTGGTTGGTTGACGTTGGCTTTGGCGATTCATTTCTTGAGCCGCTGTTGCTTGATGACACAAAAGAACAACCACGCCGCGAAGATGTCTACCGCATCGAAAACGACGGCGACTTTTTTATTCTGTTGCGGCGAGAAATGAACGAATGGAGGTCGCAATATCGTTTTACCTTACAACCTCATGTTTACGACGATTACGCAGAGATGTGTAACTATCATCAAACTTCACCGCAATCACATTTCACCCAAAAGCGCATCTGCTCGCTCCCGACCGACTCGGGCCGAATTACTATTAGCGACATGCGTTGGATTGAGACTTCCAGTGTTATGGGACGATTGGAGCGAACGTTAGAGAGTGCGGCGGAGTACTCGGCCGTCTTGCGCGAACGTTTCGGTATCGTAATTTTGAGATAAGGAAGTCCTCTTGCAGCTAAATGCAAAGGATCCCCAATCGGTTTATTTTGCATCACCAATCCTAAGCATTGACGAAATTCAGAAACCGTTAAAAAGGGTTACCGAGATGCGGACTCGTTCGCGCTATCCCCAAGCTGAACCTTCGGGTGAATGAGAAGTTGAGGTTTCACACAGTGCTGCTCTGTGGCTGTCACACCGAGAAACACCGTTTCGTGACCTCGCACTGAGGACTTCATGATTGATCTTGACTAAGATGACCCGTCATGAGGATGACATAACACAGAAGATCATGGGGGATAAAGATGAGTTCAACAATGTCGCAGCCAATATTTGTGAATAAGGAGACCGAGCCACACACTGAGGGTAAAGTGGCGCGGACTATCGAACAACAAACCGCCAAAATTCCATCAGATGTTTACTTGTGGGCAGCCGGTGGCGCAATAGCCACCTCTGCCATTCTGCAACTGATGAGGAGACCGAAAGCAAGTTTGTTTTTAGGTCAGTGGGTCGCACCCTTTCTGCTGCTCGGCGTTTACAACAAGATTGTAAAAGTTGCCGGCTCTGACGGAATTCAGTAGTCGAGTGACGCTTTGGAATGCCTGGATGGGACTATGAATCCCTCCAGGCTTTCTTATTTGGTCCGATGAGATTCGATCATGGACTCAAACGCGACCTCACCCCTTGATCAATTAGTTAGCGCCTGACCTGCATGATCAGTACTGGGTATGGATAACACCAGGATCAGTGACAGGCGTAGGCCTGTGGTTGTTGGTTTCTTTCGGGTTCAAACTCTATCTACATTTCTTTGATTCATACAGCAAGACTTGCGGGACACTCGGGGCCGTTATCATTTTGATGCTATGGCTCCTTTACCGGGGCAGCGATCTCTGCGTTGAAATCAGTAACGGCAAGAAAAACAACGCAGGGTCACGCGGAGATCTCGCACAGTGACGCTGAGATACCATCGTTCGGTAAAAGTACACGGTCGAGCGGTTTGGACAAGCGACGTGTTCGAAAACGATCTTAAAAGATTGAACTGGTCCTCATGTTGTTCGCGTGAACCAACATGAAATTGCGCGAAGACATACGTCGGACATGATTAACTACAGGTTCGTTAGTGCGCTTGCCACTTGTGATGTTGTCGACAACGGTTGACAACATTAGAACTAAGGATCATTACATGGAACTAAATTTGCACTGCCTTTATTGGTTGAATTTAAAAGGAGGTTCTATGAACGCTTTTACATTACTCAAGGCCGATCATAAAAAAGTTGCCGGTATTTTAGAGAAGATTGAAAACACCACCGAACGTGCCGCAAAAGGAAGGGAAGAGCTCTTCGGGCAACTAAAGAGTGAACTGGAGGTTCACACTCGAATCGAGGAAACAATCCTCTATCCAGCCCTCGAAGGAT
>DATIBX010000663.1:0-2788 GCA_035457105.1 Pyrinomonadaceae bacterium | reverse complement strand
CAATCAGGTAATAACCGTTCTGGTCGTTCACCACTCGCTCGATGCCGGCCGCGAGATCATTGTTGTCGTGGATAAGAAAACCGCCTGTCTGCCTGGATAAATAATCCAAACCTTCCCGCGACTGTAGAAAACTGTCATACCGGTTATCTAAACCCACTCTCACTTGGTCGACTGTCTGATCGTCAGTGTTGTCCTGCGCTGCCAGGCCAAGAGTTTGTAGGCCTCGTGCATCCACAGTGTAAATGACAACTGACGAACGGTTCGCGAAATCTGTGAGTTGATGTAGAGAATCAAAAACACGATTGCGACCGGTATCTTTTGATCGTCGCTCTCTGTCGGGCACATCGTTATTGAAGATCGAGATTCCGTCAGACATCAGGATTACAGCCTTGCGACCTGGCATCTCCCGCATACCTTGTACAACAAACTTCAATGCGCCCAGCGTTCCAATTGCAAATATGTCTCGTCTGAAGTCCTCGAACTCTGTGGCACTGTTGATCTCGTCCATACTTAAGGGTTCACCACCAGGCATCGCGGTCGCAGCACGCGCTCTCAATTTTGTTAATGGATCCAGATCGATTGGCGCAAAAGCACCAACCAGTCCCGTGCCTGAAGGATTCCAACGGATTCGATCGATGGCCGCATAAAGCTGACGCTTATCGCTGGTGAACTGTTGCAGGGCTCCCGATCCGGCTCGAGTGCGAATGATTGCAACCAGATCATTCGGCTGCATTGTTTCATCAATAAACTTGCGTAGCGCGTTTCTGACGTGGACCGTACTTTCAAATGAGAGTCCGAGATCATCAACAACCAATGCGATCGTCCGGTGAATCTCCTCACGTCGCAGCTTTACGGGAGGAATCAGCAAACGGTCTCTAGGACTAACTTTTGGCGACGTTGCAGTACGAACCTTCGGTGCAGTAACCGAGACGTAAGAGAGATTGGAAATCTTCTGAGGCCGACCATCTTCGAAAATTTCGAAGTCGCGATCGGTTAGATCCGTAACTTGACGCCCGTCACCGTCAGTGACGACGGCGTCGATTTGGACCAGGTTGGCTGTAATTCTAACCACGTCGTCGGCAGCTGGTTCCTGTTCGCGCGTGACGGGCGAAGCGGTCGGTGGTCCAGGTTTTGGCGCCGGTTTTTGAGCAAAGGACGATAGAGTAATTGCAAAAAGTATTGCCGCAAGCTTAAGTGATGAGGTTTTCATTTCTCCTGACTGATGGGACTAAACAATTCTGAATACTGAGATGACTACGATACAACGAGTCGGACGGTAGGAGAAATTAAAATCTTGAGCAGTGACCCCGGCGCTTTGTGAGGCTCGAATTTGGCTGGAGCAGGACTCAGGCCTAGGACCATTTCTAATAGAGTTGAGTTTTGGGATGAAGCTTGGAAAGCGCCGCCCGGACCGGCGCACTCCAAGGTCAATCCAGATGCCAGCCAACGTTAACTAGTTCGTTACCCCGGCGGACGAAAATCTCCGTTCCTCGTCCACTCTTGGCGGTTTGCTTTCCTCCCGATTCAAGTTCATAAGAATAAGTGGTGTATAGGATTATCGTGTTTCCGTACACTTGAATCTCTGTCTTGGGAAATTCCAATTTAATTAGCTTGCCACCACCCTCGGAGAATTGACGCGCACTCTCCAGGATTTTGGCGCGATCGACAAAATCCGGGGAACTGCCATCAATTGCAATAGCATCTTCGGGAATTGCCTTCTCGAGCGCTGCTCGATCATTTTCAAAATATGCTTTCCAGACGGCTTCACGAGCACTGAGGATTCGCTCTCGCATTTGAGGCGAAGGCTTTTGACTGTGTTCAGCGAGCCAAAAAGGATCGACAACAGTGTGCGAGGCGGCCTGGATCCAGTTCCCGCTCCGCTTCGCATAAACATCCATGATTTGAAAACGCTTGGCTGTTTCAGTGCCCTTCTCTGATTTTCTTTCAAACTCACCATTAAAGCAGGCGACGGCGAGTTCTGGTCCGTAGAACATCACGTCAAAGTCTTTCATCTGATAACTGGTATTTGGATTCGGAGAAGGTTTCGACCCCTTCACAGCCGGCCAGTCAATCCCGTTCGCCCTCATGTACTCATCGATGCCCTTGATTGGGACACGGCTACCTTCGAGGAATCCTCGCCAATCCTCGGTGTGAGTGGCGTAAATTTTATCGACATCCCAATCGATAAAAGCTTGAAAGATGCTGCCGATGTGTTGCCGGATTGCTTCTCGATCGGCGGCTCGATCATCAGTTGCAGAGACTGAGTTGGCGATTGGGCGTGCAGAGGAGAAAAGGAACGCCCCTGCGAGAAACGAAAGGGTTGAGACCAGGACAAGTTTCGCGATCACGGACGTTACCTCCTAGAGTTTTTGAGATGAGGACATTCTCAATCGTTTAACGGCATGGTTTCAACAAGCTTTCAGCAATCGGCGCCCACCCTGCAGCCAACGGCCCGATCGAGATACCACCGACTTTAAAGACTGAGTTCAAACTCAGATTACTGTCATTTATGCTTCGTGTCAGTTCGTGTGTCTTCGTGGATCGGGCTATTACATCCACACAAAAGAACGATCCACGAAATTACACTAATTAACACTAAGGAATGAGTCTGTGTAATCGGCGTAACTGCGGATTCTCACGCGTTTTCTTACAGGTTCTGAAGGTGGTATATCACGACTAAAGCCTTCTTAATATTTGGTTGACTTGTTCTCGACGCCGGCGACTAACTGGAACACGACTACCGTTTCGCAAAACCAGCACCGATTCACCACCATCATTACGAAGTTCG
>DATIBX010000662.1:0-5304 GCA_035457105.1 Pyrinomonadaceae bacterium | reverse complement strand
CCGATGGAGAAGATGGACCCGGAAAGCCATGAGTGGGGCTATGCCGGTCGTCAGTTCTTCGCCAAGAAGATGTGGGCAGCGCAGGCGGCGAAACCATACCTCGCCGAGCACCTGAAGAGTCTGCAGGCGTATCCGCCGAGGCAAGGGGCCGACACGCTCAGCCTGCACACTGCGCTCCAGGCAGCAATGTCGAAACTTGAGCAGCCGGGCGGAAGCAGCAACTAGAGCAATCTTGCGAACCTGTAGATGAAGGCGATCGACCGCCTTTGCCGTTGATAAGACAATCGCGGGTGTTTGAATTGTCTCTGTTGACCATCTCTCTGTGCTCTGTGGTTGTGATGGGTTTCTTGGACCATCTAACCACAGAGATATAGAGGAGGAACAAAACCCTAATGGAAGAGATGTTAAAAGGAATTGCTGAAAAGATCGCACTCGCCGTCGAGTTAACTGCGGCGTTGCTCATCGCGTATGGTGCGTTGGAAGCACTGGTGGGGCTGTTCTTTAAGCGTCGAGTGCAAACCAATGTTCGATTTGCCAGAAGGAGGGATGTCTTCCTGCGCTTTGGCGTTTGGATGCTGCTGGGACTGGAGTTTGAACTGGCCGCGGACGTTGTTCGCAGTGCGATCAGTCCGAGTTGGACAGCAATCGGTCAATTGGGAGCAATTGCTGCCATCCGCACATTCCTCAATTACTTTCTCGAGAAGGACATCAAAGAATTGTCCGCAGCTGAACCTGTAGCCAAGGAGTTATGAGGTAGCCCGCAAGTCAAAATCCTCATTTGGGTTCGAACGACTTAATTGACTCTTTACTCTCTTTAAAACCCGCCTGCGTAAACTTTCAACAATTTTCAAGGTCGACCAAAAGACTTTCCCGCCTCTCATCAGGCAACTCTTTCGTCAATTTTAGTATTGAGTTACAGTCATGCCAAAGACTGTCTATCGGGTTAGAGACACTAAACTCGTGCTCAAGTAGGCGAAAGGGTGACCTTTTGTTTGATCATGTCCCTCAAGGAGAGCGATGAAAAAAGTAGGCGAGCGAATTCTGATGGCGATTGCCACCTTCCTGACCGTGACCGGGCTGTATGCACAGAATGGAGAAAAACCCGTATACCTGAATCCCGCCTTGCCCCCGGAGCAGCGGGCTGAAGATCTTGTCCGCCGCATGACAGTGGAAGAAAAGGTTACGCAGCTTGTGAATCAGTCGCGCGCTATTCCCCGGCTCAACGTGCCTGAGTACGACTGGTGGAGCGAAGCCTCGCACGGCATCGCCACGAAGGGCACGACCGAATTTCCCAACCCGGTCGGGCTGGCTGCGACATTCGACACGGACGCTATCTACCGCATGGCTGTGGTAATCGGAACTGAAGGCCGAATCAAGTATGTGCAGGGCATGCGCGACGGGCACAGCGATATATTCGAGGGCCTTGATTTTTGGGCACCGAACATCAATATCTTCCGCGACCCACGCTGGGGTCGCGGACAGGAGACTTTCGGCGAAGACCCTTTCCTAACGGCACGCATGGGCGTCGCCTTTGTCACTGGGATGCAGGGTGACGACCCGAAATATTACCGCGTCATTTCAACTCCTAAACACTTCGCCGTACACAGTGGGCCTGAACCATCACGCCACAAGGACGACATCAAGGTCAGTAAGCACGACCAGTTGGACACGTATCTTCCGGCGTTTCGCGCCACCGTGACAGAAGGGAAAGCTGGTTCTGTAATGTGCGCATACAACAGCATTAATGGACAACCAGCGTGTGTGAACGAGTTCCTGTTGCAAGACCAGTTGCGAGAGAAGTGGAACTTCCAGGGCTACGTGGTTTCGGATTGCGAAGCCATTATCAACATCTTTCGCGATCACCACTTCACGAAAACGCAGGCCGAAGCCTCCGCGTTGGCCCTGCAACGTGGCATGGATAACGAGTGCATAGATTTTTCGAAAGTAAACGACGATCACGACTACAAGCCGTACCTGGACGCTTACAAGCAAGGCATTCTGAAAGAAAGTGATATAGACAGAGCACTCATCCGATTGTTCACGGCGCGTATGAAACTCGGGATGTTCGATCCACCTGAGTTAGTTCCGTATTCGAGGATCGACGAAAAGAAACTCGATAGCGCGGAACACCGCGCGATGGCACGCGAGATTGCGAACAAGTCGATGGTCCTGCTGAAGAATGATGGCACCCTACCGCTAAAGAAGGGGGCGACCAAAATCGCGGTCGTTGGGCCACTGGCAGACCAGACCAGGTATCTGCTCGGCAACTACACAGGCACTCCAACACACACGGTATCTGTGTTGGAAGGACTCAAAGCGGAGTTTCCCGAGGCACAGATCAATTTTGTCCCTGGGACACAGTTTCTGCGCAAAGACGGGCTCGTAGTTCCGCCATCCGTCTTAACGACTGCAGAAGGACAGCCGGGACTCACAGCAGAGTTTGCGACAGGACAGGTGTTTGGAGCGAAGCCCACCGTACTTGCCACTCGCTCGGTAAGCACGATTGATTTGAAGGCCGGTGACATTCCTTCGGAAGCTGCGGGCAAATCTCCTTTACTTGTTCAATGGACTGGCTTCCTCGCGCCAACCGAGAGCGGAGACTACCGCATTGGTTTTCGCTTCGAAGGAGGTTTCGCAAGTGTGTGGGTGGACGGGAAGCAAGTTGCGCAGGGCTGGGGCGGCGGTGGCCAAGTCGAGTCGAAGGTCGGACGCGTCCATCTCGAACGAGGGAAAAAAGTAACGATCAAGGTGAATTACGCGCTGGGAAATGGAGAACTGAAACTGGCGCAGTTGATCTGGTCCAAGTATGACCCAAAGCCGAGCGCCGACGCGATCGAAGCCGCTAAGAACTCTGACGTTGTAATCGCAGTGCTGGGCATCACCAGCGAACTCGAAGGTGAAGAGATGCCTGTTGACGAGGAAGGCTTCAAGGGAGGCGACCGAACTAGCCTTGATCTTCCGAAGCCCGAACAGGAGTTACTTGAGGCGGTGTCAGCTACTGGAAAGCCAGTGGTCCTTGTTCTGGCTAACGGCAGTGCACTCGCCGTGAACTGGGCAAGGGAACATGTGAATGCCATCCTTGAATCGTGGTATGCGGGCGAGGAAGGCGGCGCAGCGATCGCGGAAACTCTTTCCGGCAAGAACAATCCGGCGGGACGGCTTCCTGTCACGTTCTACACCGGCGTCGACCAGTTGCCACCGTTTGGAGATTACTCCATGACCGGGCGCACGTACCGTTATTTCAAGGGCAAGCCACTGTATCCGTTCGGATATGGTCTGAGCTATACGACATTCTCGTACGACGACCTGAGACTTTCGAAAGACGTAATCAAGGCGGGCGATCCACTCAGCGTGGAGGTGACTGTCGCAAACACAGGTAAGCGCGCTGGAGACGAAGTGGTCCAAGTTTATCTTAGCTTTCCGAACGTCTCGGGAGCGCCGCTGCGTGCGCTCCGTGGGTTCAAGCGCATTCATCTAAAGGCGGGAGAAGTGCAGAAGCTGCGATTTGAATTGAAAGAACGCGACCTCAGCATGGTGAGTGAGGCAGGTGAACCAATAATTGCCGAAGGACAGTATTCGGTTTTAATCGGTGGAGGACAACCCGATACCGGATTGCCGACGGTGATGGGAAAGTTTCAAGTTAGAGGGACCAAGGTGCTTCCTGAGTAGTCATTCACTCACGGCTGTGAGTCAAGAACCGATTCTCTGTGCAGCCTCTGCGTCCTCTGTGTCTCATGTGGTTGATTGAATCGTAGCCAACGTAACCGCAGAGACACAGAAGACGCAGAGGTTGCACAGAGAAAAACTCTCGTGAGTTACATTTGTTATCGGCGGTTGGACACAGGGGAGCTTCCATTTTTTGTCCAAAAGCCCATTGTGATCCACAAGTCACACGAAGAAAAGACTTCCGCCTCGAGCTAGATGTGACTTTTTGAGGCAAAGCCTTCACTCGTAGAGTCGACGCGCTGTATGTGAAGCAGAAGCAAAGTGGGTCAACGTCATGTTAGTAAGGTTGCGCGGCGAGTGATGAAGAATCTGATCAGATCATTAATTAGCTCCGCCATTTATTCGCTCTTACTTGTTGCTAACTCGGCAGCATGGGCGATGGATGAACCTCAGTTTGCCGTTAAGGAGTCTCGCAGAGATTCGAGTGGCGTCACCATCCGAACCGCGGCTGGTGCTATGCGGATCGAAGTCTGCGGTGACCGCGTCATTCACGTTGTCGCCAGCCCTACATCTGAAGTCCCGATTGCTAAGGTCCCGATTGTCACCAAGCCGTGTCGGTCTACCAAGTTTCAAGTCAAGGTCGGCCGGAAGGAGGTCAGGCTCTCCACCGCGGCGATCACTGTAACTGTAGACGTCGCGACGGGTGCGTTGAGTTTCTCATCCAGAGATGGAACGCCAGTGTTATCCGAACCGAAGGAAGGCGGCAAAGCCTTCGACGTGCCATCTGTGTATGAAGCTAAGACGTGGCAAGTCCAACAGAGTTTTCTTTCGCCTGCGGACGAAGCCATATACGGTCTAGGTCAGCACCAGGAAGGCGTATTCAACGTTCGCGGAGTCCCGATTCGACTGAGCCAGGCGAACACGAATATTTCCATTCCGTTTCTGCTGTCCAGTAGGGGATACGGCATTCTGTGGAACAACGCCTCGCTGACAGACTTCAACCCGGCTGACCAATCCATTGCTATTGATCCCAGTACTGGTAAGGGGAAGTTCACCACCAGCGCGAAAGGCGTTTATGGTTTTGTTTTGACAAGCGACAACAAAGATCGGCTTCAGCTCAGTGTGAACGGGCAGCCGGTAATAGATTTGCAGAATACTTGGACTCCGACGTCAGCTTCGGGAGTTATAACCCTGGAGGCGAACAAAGAGTATGAAGTCACCGCGTACGGCGGCAAGGGAGGTGTTCAGTTAGCCGTGCGACCCCCACGAACCACGACGACATTTCGTTCAGAGGTGGGCCAGCCCGTTGACTACTACTTTTTCTATGGTCCCAAATTAAACCAAGTCATCTCTGATTACCGGCGTCTCACGGGCGCAGCTCCCCTGTTTCCAAAGTGGGCCTACGGTTACTGGCAGTGTCGGGAGCGGTATCACAGTCAACAGGAGATTCTGGACACCGCGGCAGAGTTCCGGAAGCGAAAGATTCCAGTCGACGTATTGGTGCAGGACTGGCTGTACTGGGGCAAGTACGGCTGGAACGCGATCAAGTTTGACGAGGAGCACTATCCGCAGCCAAAGGAGATGCTGGATCAACTCCACGCGAACGACTTGCACATGCTGATTTCTGTTTGGTCAAAG
>DATIBX010000661.1:0-6492 GCA_035457105.1 Pyrinomonadaceae bacterium | reverse complement strand
TTGACGGTGGCAACATGTGGGTCTCAAATGCGGGCGACGGCTCAGTTACCAAGCTTAGAGCAAGTGACGGCGCAAATCTAGGAACTTTTGCCGTTGGGCCAGATCCCCGTGCAGTGGCTTTTGACGGGAAAAACATCTGGGTCGCTAACTTTGGAAGCAATAGCGTGTCAAAGTTAAGCGCGGACAACGGAACTACGCTTGCGACGATAATCGTTGGAGATAGGCCGTGGGGCCTTACCTTTGACGGAACCCATATGTGGGTAGCCTGTTGGCAAGCGAATTCGGTCGTGAAAATTCGAGCCAGCGATAATCAAATAATAGGCTCCGTGTCTGTCTCGAGCCCGCTCGGACTTGCATTCGATGGAAGCAACGTCTGGGCCGCACTGAACGGTGGATCCGGAAGAGCGGCAAAGATTTCCGGAACTGGTTCTCCCAGAGTGTTAGGAGAATTTAATGCGGGCGGATTTCCTGGCTTTATTACATTCGACGGTTCCAGTATTTGGGTGAGTAATTCCGGAACCGGTGACCTGACCAAACTTCGCGCAACCGACGGTTCAAATCAGGGAACTTTCCCAGGCGGAGGAGTCAACAATTCAGGAGCTGCTGCCTTCGACGGCACAAACCTATGGGTCGTCGGCGGGTCGCTTCTAAAACTGCGCCCGAGTGATGGACAGGTACTTGCTTCATTTCCCATTAGTGGAGGGACGATCGCGTTCGACGGAGCGAACATTTGGGCCACGGACTTGAGCGGAAACACCGTTACGAAACACTAGGTCGTACCGAAATCAACACGCCTTACACGGTAAATGTCGCGGTAAGTACCGCACGGCGCCGTCGCAAGGATAATTTGGACCGTTCGCTGACTGCGGGTTTATCTGTATGGATGGCCCCGTAGCGTAATAAACAATTCCTGACAAACTCACAATCGGCATTGTGAAGAGCTGCCCTGGAAAAGCGCCGTTCATATTTGCAATGTAAGCTGTACCTGAGCAATCAGTACTCTCATATACGAATAACGGATCCACCTGAAAGAAATCTGTGCTGACATCAAACCTGGCCCATTTATTGGCCGCCGCCAAGAACAGAATGCTTGTACCCGTTTCGCCAAAACATGATTGTCGAAGATGATGGGAGCTGGAGGCTTCAGAGCCAGCGGGAAGCGTTGCGGTCCATCGTTCCTGACAGTCTGCTGGAAATAATTCGGGCTCAGATTGACCAGCTTGCGCCCGAAGACGAAGAGTTATTGATGGCCGCGAGTATTACCGGTCGCGTGTTCGCCGCCAGAATAATCGCGGAGGCCTTGAGTCTCGAGGAGACAACAGTTGAGGAACGCCTGTGGTTCGCTGGTTACTCGCCGACAGTTCCGGAATCGGGCTGGGCTGTTGGATCTACCTAACGGTCAGGTCTGCGGCCTCTTTGAATTTACCCATGCCTTATTCGCGACGCCTTTACAACCACTGCAGTCCAGTTGCTCGCCTAAAACTTCATGAACGTATCGGGAATACTATTGAAGAGATCTGGAAAGGACGAGAATACGATGTCGCGGCTGACCTTCGGTCTTTCAGATTGCTCTTTCTTGGTTGTGGCGTCGCGTGGCGAGATGGTTCTTGACTCCCGGCGAGACTGCGGAAAGAATCCTATTCGTTGGATTTCAGAAGCCCGGCGGCATTGAAGCATAATTGACTGCTATACCGATGAAGCGAAGAGATATGGAAAAACACCTACGACGGTTTGCATTACTTTTCGTTTTTATGGCGTTCACACAGTCTCATGTAACTGTTGGGGGGCAATTAACTCCCGAGCTCGTGCCCGCCGAAATTAAACCCGCGCTGGACAGTATTTCGGGTGACGAGATGCTCAATCACGTCAAGGTGCTGGCTTCCGACGAGTATGAAGACGCGGTCCGGGAAGACGCGGAGAGACTTTGACCGTCAATTATCTTGTCGAACAGTTCAAGCGGTATGGATTGGGATATGTCAGGCGCAATTGAGGACGCGCAATGGCTTCTACAAATCGGCTTTGGGATTCGGTGTTCGTAGCAGCAGTCCCTGAAAACCTCGAAGCGGATTTCTAAACGAACAGCATGTCAAAGAAAGATTAACTGCTTTTGTGCGTAAGGCATCAACACGGAACAGATCGGAGGTAACTCTTATGCGCGTCACCCGAATATGGTCCACCACATCCATTCTTTTCACCATACTAATTGCTATCCACCAGGTTATTGCACAAACCGAGCGTAATCAGACACGGACTGAGGCTTCGCAGGTTAGCTCAGCGCCGAAGTTACAATTCGAGAAGTACACCCTGGCGAACGGTCTTCAAGTGATTTTGCATCAGGACCACAAACTTCCGGTCGTTCATGTCAACCTCTGGTTTCATGTCGGGTCAAAGAATGAAAGAGTGGGTCGCAGCGGGTTTGCCCATCTCTTTGAACATATGATGTTCCAGGGATCGAAGAACGCTGACGGGGAGTATCTTTCTTTAGTCGAGAAAGCGGGGGCTAACCTGTTCGAGGGCGGCGTGAATGGCACAACAAATTGGGATCGTACGAATTATTTCGAAACCGTCCCTTCTGGCAGCCTTGAATATACACTGTGGTTGGAATCGGATCGTCTCGCAACGTTAACAGATGCTTTGACCAAGCAAAAATTAGATAACCAACGAGACGTCGTAAAAAACGAACGTCGGCAAGGTCTTGAGAATCAGCCCTATGGCCGATGGGTTAAGTTGATCTTTGAAAATCTCTACCCTTATAGACATCCCTACGCTAATGATGTCATCGGCTCTCATGAAGATTTGACAGCGGCAACCGTCGACGATGTGACCGAGTTTTTCAAAACTTACTACACACCAAACAATCTTTCGCTCGTGATCGCAGGTGACTTCGAGCCCTCAGAGGCAAAACGCTTGGTAGAGAAATATTTTGGGAGTATTCCGGCGGGTCCGGCGCTCGATCGTCCCGCCAAAGACCTGCCCCAACTTGTCGCAGAGAAAATTGTGGAAGTGCGAGACCGAGTACCGCAGGAGCGAACATACTTTGCCTGGCACACGCCCGCGCTATTCGATCCTGGAGATGGAGAGCTTGACCTGGCAGCGACGATTTTGACCGACGGATTGTCTGCTCGTCTAAATAGAATTTTGGTATATGAGAAGCAACTCGCCTCTGATGTTGTTTCTTTCCAATGGTCAATGGAGAATTCCGGCCGTTTTATTATTTGGGCGACCGCGCGTCCAGGCGCCTCCCTGGCCCAGGTTGAGCAAATCGTAACTGATGAGATCGCGCGTCTGGCCAAGGATGGACCAACTGCGGCGGAGCTCAATCGGGCAAAATCGAAATGGGAATACGGGTTTATAACGGGTCTTGAACGGATTGGCGGTTTCGGCGGTAAGGCTGATCTTCTCAATCAGTACAACACATTCCTTGGAGATCCGAATAGGTTTGAAGCCGACCTGGCTCGACACAAGAACGCGAGCATTGAAACGGTACGTGACGCCGTTACCAAGTGGCTCAATACAAATAATCGATTGCTTATTCGTTTCAGGCCCGAAGTCTCCGGGCGTGAATCTCAAGTTGCTCTCGACCGTACGAAAAGACCTTCACTAGGCGCCGACCGGCCGTTTCAAGTGCCCGAAGTAAAATCGGCGAAACTGGAAAACGGCATGGAGATATTTGTGGTTGAACGACGAGAGTTGCCAAAAGTCGCAGTATCTCTTGTTACGAAGGCGGGCAGTGTCTATGACCCACAAAATAAGGATGGGCTTGCGAATTTACTGGTGGAAACAATAAAGCGCGGCACAAAAACAAAAAATGCGCTTCAAATTGAAGATGAACTGGGCGACTTGGGCACCGCGTTGAACGGCGCTGGAGGCCGCGAGAGTTCTAACATGGGATTCGAAGTGCTTAAACGCAATCTTTCACCGGCCTTTGTTGTCTTCGCGGATGTAGTCCGTAATCCGTCATTTCCTGTGGAGGAGGTAGATCGCGAGAAAAAGAAGCGGCTTGATGCGTTAGCGCAGGAAGCAAATGATCCTAATGCTATCGCTAATCGAATAGCTCCGATTTTGGGATTCGGTCCAAATCATCCTTATGGCAGGCCTCTGCGCGGTCTGCCGTCTACGGTTCAGCCTCTAACTCGCGACGACTTCCAGAAGTTTCACGATAATTATTGGAAGCCTGTTGGCTCCGCTCTTATCTTTGCCGGCGATATCTCGCTGGTGGAAGCAACTCAACTGGCCAGACAACATTTTGGTACCTGGTCTGGCAACGCACCGCCAAACCCGGATATTCCTCAACCGCAACCTGTTGGTCCAGGTAAGGTCTATCTGGTGGATCGTCAAGATGCAGCTCAAACGGTCATCCAGCAAATCCTCCCAGCGCCGGAGCGCAAAGCACCGGATTACTATGCATTGAGTTTGGCAGACGCGGTCTGGGGAGGGGGCTTCGGCACTCGCCTGAATCTGAATCTACGCGAGGACAAAGGCTATTCGTACGGTGTGTTCTCGTTTCCGACTCTGTACTCGCGAGCTGGTATTTGGCAATCGACGGGCGGAGTTCAAACGAATAAGACAAAAGAAGCGGTAGTTGAGTTCACGAAGGAGTTGCGGAATTTGTCAGGTTCGAAACCGATCAGCGAGACTGAACTTATCGATGCCAAGCACAACCGTATTCGTGGTTACGCTCAGCAGTTCGAGTCGCTTAGCCGGATAGCAGGTCAGATTGCGCAGCTGTGGAGCGCGAACTTGCCGCTCACCGAATTGCAGCGTGAGCCTACTGAGCTTGAGCAAGCAAATTTAGCTGCTGTGAACGCAGCGGCTCAGAAATATGCAGTTCCCCGAAATGCTTCGTTGCTCTTAGTTGGCGATCTTTCCAAGATTGAGGCGGGCGTACGCGAGTTAGGTCTAGGGGAGTACGTGATTCTCGACGTCGAAGGCAAACCCATAAAGAAATGACAGCTTTGATGCACTTGCGTTGAGATTCATCGAACTGCTCCTCTATTTGCTCTGGCGATTGATTAGGTCCTGGGAGGGAAGCTGGGGACGTTTCCCGCCTTAAATAATTTTAAGAGAACTAGCGAATCAGGACGAGTATTTAATGCTCGAAGCACGCAAGAGGCAAGCATTCCATCGCCAAGTCGTTTACCTAGCGATGATGGGAACATATGGTTCAAACGCACTGAGCCGCATGGGAGGATGGCAGGTGCAGTTACTGCGTTGCTGGTAAGACTACACTTGATCGCCTCGAAGACCTCGAAACTCACGCCTATGCTTTCATTCACAGCGACGACATCAAGACTCGGATCGACGAGCTATTTGGATGAAATATGCAGTTCGACGTGATCATTGGTAACCCCCCTATCAACTAAGAGATGATGGCTTTGGAACCCAGCGCCCATTTATCAGCACTTCGTGCAGCAATATTCCTGCGCAATGAAGAAAGGGGTGGTACAAGTACTGCCGAGATGGGACTTTTGGCACTAAGATCCGACAAAAAGGCTTGGGAGAGTGCCATAAGTTAGGCTCAAAAACGGTGACAGCGGATTGTCGTCAAGACTGAGCTTAAAGTCATTTCGAGGCACGCAGAGCGCCTATTTCCCGGTCGATGGCCTTCGCCAGTTCTTCATCTGTGTAGCCACGATCGCTCTGGCCGAGATAGTTCTTTCCTAAGAAGATCGCCATCGAGGCATTCTTCTTCGCGAGGTTGAACTGCGCGCGTCGTAAAAACAAGTCCGGCATCGCTGAATTGTTGATAAGCCTCTTCAAACGTGACGCCATAGATTTCCTGACAGCGGAGGAGAATAGTCTGAATTGAGATACCCATCACACTGGCAATCTCTTCGTTTGTGCATTGAATTCTGCAGAGCTCTTCGAATGTCCTGCGATTAAAGTCAGCAGTCGGTCTTCCCATTTTTCGCGGTGGTCCAATAGTTGTTTTTGTTGGTTGTGAGATCACTTAGTGTCAGGGCCTCCTAATGTGAATACGAACCAATCCAGTTCTTGCCACAAATTTGCCACAATCCATCAGTTAACTTTCTTTACATCAGCACCACTTTTGACCTTCACACGACCTGCAACCCGTTCGCTTTGCTTGTTTATGAGGATTTATAGCGTGTGCTAAAAGTTTGACTACAGGTTCATAACCCCAAGGTCGGCGGTTCGATCCCGCCCCCCGCTACCAAATTTCCTTCACAAATCAGCTACTTGACACCAAGCGCCAAAGTGCCGGATTGGTCACTTGTGACGGCGCTGATTTTAAGCAAAACCTGCCTCACCCGATCCCACTGGTAGTCAAAGCTTGCCGTCCCAAAATGCAATGTTCGGTTCACGGTAAATCGGCAAATCACCGGATTCCGTTTATCCACGTCACCGCTGAAGATCAGTTGGTCCTTGATCATTCTTTTTCTAACCCGGACAATAGGTCTATCATGCAGTTTCACTGTAACAATCCGTCATGGTTCCTCCGCCCAAAAGGTCCATTCCGCGCCGTTCTTATGT
>DATIBX010000660.1:0-2734 GCA_035457105.1 Pyrinomonadaceae bacterium | reverse complement strand
TGGCTTCTACCTCGCAGTGTTGAAGGAAGGAGAAGTCGGTGCTGGTGATGAGTTTCTCCTGATCAAGCGCAACGAGCCGAGCGTTACAGTCAATGAAGTCACCAGCCTTTATTCGCGAGACAAAGAGAATGTAGCACTAATGCGTCGAGCTATCGCTGTGGAGGCTCTCCCCGAGAGTTGGCGCTCATATTTCAGGGAACGACTCGACAAACAAAAATAGCCAGTAAATAGGAACGAATGAGGAAGGGTGGTTCACCCCGGGCCGTTTGGTTCAGAATCACGAGCGGGGGTGAACCACCCTTCCTCACTTGTCCTTTCCCAATCCACTCAAAAAAGCTCCAATCTGTAAGGAACTCAAGCTCTATTCGACTAACAACAAGCGAGGCATTCAATGTCGCACAAACTAAAAATTAAGTGCCCGAAATGTGGCGCCGAGATGAATCATCACGCGATGAAAATCGATTACGGCGATGATACCAAGATCATCGATCCAGTCTTCGACGGTGCCCTGAAGGAAGCTCACTGCTGTCCTAACTGCGGGCACTTGGAATTGAAGGCTGTGTTACCAAATGGCACCTAAGAAAAAAACGCTAACTGCTGAACAACAACGATTAGAACAGTCTCGAACACGACAGGCTCATTGGAAACGTTGGGGCCCCTATTTGAGCGAACGCGCGTGGGGCACTGTCCGCGAAGACTATAGCTCCAACGGCTCCGCCTGGGATTACTTACCACATGACCACGCCCGCTCCCGTGCTTATCGCTGGAATGAAGATGGAATTGCCGGCATCAGCGATCGACGTCAGAAGATCTGTTTTGCGCTAGCACTGTGGAATGGCAAAGACCCGATCCTCAAAGAAAGAATCTTTGGTCTGGCTGGCCCTCAGGGGAATCACGGTGAGGATGTAAAGGAATACTACTTCTATCTTGATTCCACTCCCACCCATTCGTACATGAAGTATCTGTACAAATATCCGCAGAGTGAATTTCCGTACGCAAGATTGATCGAAGAGAATCGAGTCCGTGGAAAGTTGGAGTCGGAATTTGAACTCATTGATACGGGTGTGTTCGATGATAATCGCTATTTTGACGTTGATGTCGAGTATGCAAAGGCTGGTGTTGAAGACATCTTAATCAAGATTACGGCCATTAACAGAGGTCCCGAAACTGCTGAGCTGCATTTACTCCCAACAATCTGGTTTCGCAATACGTGGAGCTGGAATCAGTCCGTGACCAGGCCGACTTTGCGACAGGAAGGGCAATCCATTGAGTTGAAAGAACCAGAACTTGGTCGTCGCTGGCTACATTGCTACGGGACTCCCGAGCTTCTCTTCACAGAGAACGAAACCAACAACGAGAGACTCTTCAATTCGCCCAACGCCAGTCCGTTTGTTAAGGATGGCATAAATAACTTTCTTGTTGACGGACAGAAAGACGCAATAAATCCTAATCACGAAGGAACAAAAGCGTCCGCCCATTACTCGTTTCAGCTCGGTGCAGGTGAGACCGCAACGATCAAGTTGAGGTTAACTGATTCGCCAACAACAGGCGACGACTTTGATGCTCTTTTCAACACTCGCTTGCGAGAGGCAGATGAGTTCTATGCCACAGTTATTCCGGCTGAGCTCTCGGAAGACGCACGCCTCGTAATGCGTCAATCGTTCGGAGGGCTATTGTGGTCCAAACAGTTCTACCATTACGTTATTGAGAACTGGCTTGAAGGCGACCCGGCCACACCGAAACCACCGCGGGAACGCAAACGCGGTCGAAACCACGATTGGAAACACCTTCATAATGCTGACGTGATCTCCATGCCGGATAAGTGGGAATACCCCTGGTACGCCGCCTGGGATCTCGCTTTCCACTGCATACCGCTAGCGTTAGTAGATTCCGAGTTTGCCAAGAATCAACTTCTGCTGATGTTGCGCGAGTGGTACATGCATCCGAATGGCCAGCTGCCCGCCTACGAATGGGCCTTCAACGAGGTAAATCCGCCGGTTCACGCCTGGGCCGCATGGCGTGTCTACAAAATTGACGAAAAGCAGCGTGGTGTGGGCGACACTCTTTTTCTCAAGCGGATTTTTCAAAAGCTCCTGTTGAATTTCACCTGGTGGGTGAATCGTAAAGATGCGGACGGCATGAATATCTTCCAGGGAGGCTTTCTTGGTCTAGATAACATCGGTGTCTTTGATCGCAACGCACCGCTGCCGACTGGCGGACACATAGCACAATCTGACGGCACCAGTTGGATGGCCATGTATGCTTTGAACCTGCTGGCCATCGCAATGGAACTCGCGAAAGATGATCCTTCATATGAAGACGTTGCGAGCAAGTTTTGGGAACACTTTCTGTACATCGCACGGGCAATGAACAACCGTGGTGACGAAGAGGTTAAGCTCTGGGACGAACAGGATGGTTTCTTCTACGATGTCTTGCACCTCCCCTATGGGACACCGCAGCCGATGAAGGTGCGTTCAATGGTTGGTCTGATTCCGCTGTTTGCGGTGGAGACGCTGGAACCAGAAGTGCTCGATCAGCTGACTGACTTCAAGCGTCGAATGGAATGGTTCATTGATAATCGTAGCGATCTAACGGAGAACGTCGCCTGCATGCGAACCAAGGGAAATGCCGAACGACGTCTACTATCAATCGTCAATCGCGATCAGCTCCGGCGAGTCTTGCAGCTAATGTTAGATGAGAACGAGTTTCTTTCAGATTACGGCCTGCGGGCAGT
>DATIBX010000659.1:0-14190 GCA_035457105.1 Pyrinomonadaceae bacterium | reverse complement strand
ACCGAGGACGCAAAGGTTGCACGGAGTCGGTCAGTAATGTGGGCGGTCACCGGCTTCGCAAGAATGTGGGCGGTCCTACCAGGTCTCCGAGCGATGATATGCTCTTACGAACAAATGGAACTTGAGAGAGGTTGACGTGATTATGACTAATGAGCAAGTCAACGAAGCGCGCGAGTTGCTGCGAGGGTTTTTCAAACCGACTCGGTTAATCAAAGCAGAACGCTTAGGACGCGATTCGGACACTCAAATATATCTGAAGCTCGAGACGGAGTTGCCGACCGGATCGTTTAAACCTCGAGGGGCGTTGTATGCACTGATGAAGAATCTTCAGCAGCGATCTGTAAAAGGGGTTGTCGCTGCCAGCACGGGTAATCATGGTGCGGCTGTTGCCTACGCGGCAAGCATTGCAAAAATTCCCGCAACGATATTCCTACCCGAATCTCCAAATCCCATCAAACGCGCACGAATCGTGTCACTCGGCGCGACCGTTAAAGAGCTCGAGTCAATAGGTCCGTCGCTTGCAGACGCGGCCGCAGCTTTCGCAAATGAGCAGAATTACTATTTTTTGAATGATGGAAGCGATGAGCTGGTCCCGGTTGGTACGGCAACAATTGCCGCTGAAATCCTCGACGAGCTAACTACGCCCGACGTGATCATTGTGCCAATGGGTGACACGGCTTTGATCCGCGGTGTGGCGGCTGAAGCAAAGCGTCGGCATCCCGCCGTCAGGATTGTCGGGGTGCAGGCTACAACAGCACCTTCGTATTTTCGATCGTGGAATGAGGGCCGTGTGGTTACGACCGAAACTTGCGACACCATTGCAGATGGGTTGGCGACATGTGTCCCGCTCGAGGAGAATGTTCGCGCGATACGTCAATTGGTTGACGAAGTGACTCTGGTGTCAGACGAGGAGATGCTTCGAGGTATCCGCACGCTTTTATTCGACGAGCATGTCGTTGCTGAAGCTGCAAGTGCCGCTCCTCTTGCAGCGTTCTTTCAGAACCCAACGTCATATGCGCGCCGTAGTGTGGTGTTGCTAGTGACAGGTGCCAACATTACCCATGAACTCCTGCGGCGCGCGGTACTTTCGGAACACCTGTAGGGGTGGCACTCCGTGGCCACCCCATGCTGGGTTGATGCAAGTTAGTTGTGAAGAAACGAATTTAACAGGAATGTGTTTTCTACGAGGTGGGGCGGCCACGGAGTGCCGCCCCTACGACTGCTTACCCATGCGCACGGCCCATAGGGCGATCATACTCAGAAGGACCAGGTTGGGAAACAACAGCGGAGCAAAAGGTGGGGCGCCGTGCACGGTGTTGTCAGTCATTCTCGAAGATGGTCCTTCCAGATCCGCAACTACGTGCAGAAGAAATCCGAGGACGCCCACAATTGCCTGAACAACAAGCACGAGAGCACAAAGCTTGAGGAACCGAACTTCAATACGAACCAGAAATGGAACCAGCAGAAAACTGACGGCGAAGGCACTACTTATAACCGGCAACCATTCGATAGTCCGGAAGAAACCATTGACCGCGTGGTCCGTAAGACTAAAGACGAAGTTTCCAAGAAACCCTCCCAGTGCCAGTAGAAGCACCCAGTAGGCCCATTCAATACTCCTCGAATCAACCATTCGATTCACAATTAGCAGCAATCCAAGTCCAGTGTAAGCAAGTGGTGCTGCGAACGGTGCCGCGTAAGTGAAACTCTTGATCGTATTGTCGTAAAAGAAGCGACTGTCGAGATCAGTATGACTCCGGTGAGACCAATCAGTACACCCAACCATCCAACCAGATAGCCAAGGTCGCGCCAGACTGCCGAGTAATCAAACCGTTCTCGAGCTATCAAACCAATTAGTAACAACAGAGGCGCGACGGCTGAATAGTAACGTGGAATATATTCACTGCGGCGATGAAAGTCGTTCGTTGAATGCGCGAGGTAAATGTCCAGAGTCAGGAAGGCAAGATTAATCAGCACGAACACTTCAACCAAAAGTCGCATGTCGCCAAACCAACGTTTGAGCCCAGGTTTACTTTGCGTTCGCGTCCACAGATCCTGAATTTTGTTGAGGCTTGCCATGACCCTTCCTTAGTTCCTCGGCCAGTTGCTTGAGTTCCACAGTCTTTTTCATGATGGGATAGTTTCCGTGCCATTGAACGAACACCACCCATGAAAGCGCCATGCTTTGCAGTTCTTCCGTCATAGTGCCAGAGGTCGAAATACAGAAAGTCGAATCACCACCGAGACACCGAGAACACAAAGGTTGCACGGAGAAATACTTATTACTACTAATCTTTACGTTCTGAGTACTGTTGATGTGATAGGCTTTTACAAATTGCGATAGTAATCAGTGAGGTAAGCATGGATCTGACTGACATCAATCATCTTTTCAAGTACACGGAATGGGCCAACGAGCTGGCCATGGATGCAGCAAACAAACTGTCTGAGGAGAACTTGCGTCGCGATGTAGGTGTCAGCCATAAGTCGATCTTCGAAACTCTGTTGCATATGGCAGGTGCCGAGTGGATCTGGCTGGAACGTTGGAATGGAAAATCTCCTGCCAAAGCCGAAGCGTGGTCCCAATGGACAGCGCAATCGTGTGCTGACCTTTCTGTGTTAAGAGATCGGTGGAGCAAAGTCGTGGATCGACGTTGGAAATATGTGTCGGAGCTGGATGACGCGCAATTGTCGCGCGACCTTGCTTTTAAGCTCCTCAGTGGTGATCCAAGCTCGATGCGTCTGGTCGATCAAATGCAGCATGTCGCGAATCACGCGACTATGCATCGTGGTCAAGTTGTCGGCATGATTCGGCAGTTGGGATTCGATCCACCCTCAACGGATTTGCTTTTCTACTTGCGAAGAGATATATCGCCCAAATAGTTAGGCTCGTGAGAACCTGCGTATTTCATTATCGAGGTTTTATCTGAATGGCTTTGCAAAAAGTCGCATTTTCCCTATCTGCGAGGCCACAGTACAGTACCATCAAGCGTAGCGACCGGATGCCACACTCAACAAAAGCGATCGTGAGAATCATAGCGGAGAATTGAGTGTGGCATCCGGTCGCTGCGCTCGCGGTACTGTAGTGTTGGCATATAATCAGACTCAAGATCGAAAAACAGAGATCACGCAAAAGTTAAACTCTACATGGTGACCCAAACGTTTTCAGCACCGTATTCAAATTCACCTGCAAACCAACGAGTCGCGCTACGGAGCGAGGGATTGGTGAAGCGGTTTGCCGATGTCACCGCAGTTGATGGTTTGAATCTAGAGGTCTTTGCTGGAGAGTGTTTTGGATTGCTTGGCCCAAATGGCGCCGGCAAAACAACCACGGTGGAAATACTCGAAGGCCTAACACCTTCTGACGAGGGCAGGGTGGAGTTGTTGGGACAGAGTTGGAACTCGGGTGGTGCGGCTGACCGGATGCTTCGTGAGCGTATCGGAGTGCAGTTGCAAGAGACGCAGCTTGCGGAAAAAGTAACCGTAGTTGAGACATTGCGGCTCTTTCGTAGCTTCTACAATCGTGGCCATAGTGTGGACGAGGTCATTCAAACAGTCGCACTTGAAGAGAAGCGAAACGCCCGTGTCGGAAAACTATCGGGAGGTCAGAAACAGCGTCTCGCAGTTGCGTGCGCCCTGGTCAGCGATCCAGAACTCTTGTTTCTTGATGAACCAACTACTGGTCTTGATCCACAAGCACGACTGTCGCTCTGGGACGTGGTCGATAGATTTCGCGAGGGAGGCGGTACTGTGCTCCTGACTACTCACTACATGGAAGAGGCGACTCGTCTGTGCGACCGCGTGGCGATTATGGACCACGGTAAAATAATTGCACTGGGAACGCCTGCCGAGCTGATTGAATCATTGGGCGCTGATCAGATCATTGAATTCCGGGTGACAAACGTGATTGCTGACGATGTGTTGACGGGTCTACCAGCTGTGAGTCATTTGCACAAACGAGCAGAGGATTATTCGCTGACTGTTGCCGAGATGGGTATTGCGTTACCGGCACTACTCGAGGAGATCAAAAAGCAACATTCAGAGTTGGTTTCGCTAACAACGCACCAGGCAACACTCGAAGATGTTTTTGTGAGCTTGACCGGGAGAATGCTGCGCGAGGGGTGAAAAACATCCACAGAATTTAAGCAACGACAGTCTTAGTAGCAAAAAATCAAGCAGCTACTAACACAACTAAAGTGCTTCTTTCTGTCTGAATGCCTGGAGATTAATAACGAATGAGTATTTCGAGTGAATTTCTCTGTGCAACCTTTGTGTTCTCGGTGTCTCCGTGGTGGTGGGACTTACAATTAGGGACCACCACAGAGTCACAAAGAACACTAAGGCGGCACAGAGAAATTCAATTATTGGTCCAAACTAGATCCTTCCTTGCGGCTCTGCCGCGCTGTGTTATCTGTGGATAGTTCTTCGACGCATATGGATAAAGTGAACCGACAGACGCTGCACCCGTTGATTGAGTTGACGACGATGCGGGTGCGTGAATTCCTACGTGAAAAAGAAGCGGTGTTCTGGGTTTTTGTCTTTCCTGTTTTAATGACCTTTGCGCTCGGAATAGCTTTTCGCAACACAGCACCCGATCAAACATTTGTCGCTATTGAGGGTGACGCACAGAGTGCGAATGTCAGCGAGCTCGCAAATACTCTCACCCACTCTGCCGATATCAATGCCAGCGTTTTATCTCCTGAAGAGGCGACGAGGGCACTGCGAAGTGGGAAGGTCTCAATAGTAGTCGAACCAAGCGATAATAGTTACTCGCTACGTTTTGATCCGACCAGACCGGAGAGTCGAACAGCCAAACTCATCGTTGACGACGTGTTACAGCGGGCTAAGGGCAGAACCGACGTCGTAACGGTCACGGAAGAAAGAGTCACGGAAACCGGCGCACGATATGTCGATTTCCTGGTCCCAGGTCTGATTGGAATGAACTTGATGGGAAGTGGATTGTGGGGCCTTGGATTTACGATCGTGATTGCCCGATCGCGCAAACTGCTCAAACGTTTTGCGGCGACACCAATGCGACGTTCACATTACCTGCTTTCATTCATGCTATCGCGCCTGATCTTTTTGCTTCTCGAAGTCGCGGCTGTTGTGGTCTTTGCGTGGCTCGTCTTTGGTTTCACCGTGCGGGGTTCGTGGCTGAGCGTTTCGCTGATTGTCCTGCTTGGAGGCTTTACGTTTTCAGGTATCGGACTGCTGGTGGCGGCTCGACCGACGACGATTGAAGGAGTGTCGGGGTTGATGAACTTCATCATGCTGCCGATGTGGCTGCTCTCGGGAACATTCTTTTCGTCTGAAAGGTTTCCGCAGGTCTTTCAACCGTTCATCAAGGCGTTGCCCCTGACCGCAATCAACACTCTATTGCGAGCCGTAATGAACGAAGGTGCATCGCTCTGGTCGAACTGGACCAATGTGGCCATCTTACTCTTCTGGCTCCTGATTAGCTTCGTCGTGGCACTAAAAATCTTCCGGTGGCAGTAGGGGCGGCACTCCGTGGCCGTCCCATCATCCATACTGCACACTCAGTCCCTTTCACTATGCCCTGCGCGGGTCAAATGTTAAGAATGTGAAACTTTTAGAAGTCCACGCCTACTCACGACCAAAAATGTTGATTTGGACCTTCAGATAGACCAGCTCACAACAAATGGATTTGTAGATTGTTTAGAGATTGATATCTAGCCTCACGAGAATTTCGTAATCGGCTGGGGGCGTTGCACAGGATCAAAATGTCCGACAAGTTTTAGCTTTTCGGCCTGGGCCTAGCTCTTCCTTTACTGAGTTCATCCGACAAGCTAAAGCATGTCGGCCATTTGTGACAGGCGTTCGTAGCAGTTAAAAGCGTTGATGGGCGAAAGGAGTGTCAATTGTGAAGGCAATATTCATAGCGGTTGTTCTGGTGGTTATTTCAGCCACAGGTGTGATGGGTCAATGTAGCGACGCCGACAAGAAGGCACTCGAGGCTTTTGATCATGGATGGACCGAGGCGAACGCGCGGGGAGACAGTGCCTATCTCCAGAATGTTTACGCGGACGATTATTTACGCACGTCGTTTACTGGACCAGCGAACAAGAGTGAAATTATCGAGGCGGCGGTGAAGTCAGCGGCGCGTGATAAAGCTAATCCCCAAAACGTAGCTAAAGTTACGGCGGATCACTTTGTCATAACCTGCACCCAAAACACTGCCACCATTACGCACCGTACAGTGGTCACAGAGATGAACGGGGGCCGGGAACAGACTTTTTATTCTCGCGGCGTTCATTTTCTCGAGAAACGAGGTGGACGCTGGCAGGTTGTGAGTATTGCAAATCATCCGCTCGACGACTCGACGCAACTCCGCTTGATGGAGGAGGAGTGGAATGAAGCAAACCGCAAGAAAGACGTGAGCTGGTTCGAGCGTAACCTCGCTGATGATTTTACGTTCGTGAATTTCCAGACGGGTGCGCTCCAAAACAAAGAGGCGTGGTTGGCAAATGTTAATAACAAATTGTTGAGTTATGATTCGGTGGAGGCTTCAGAATTGCAGACGCGAGCGAATGGCGACCTGGGAATGGTGACTGGAGTGGTCCGTGTCAAAGGTCGTGACGCGCAAGCTCAACCTTTGGATTACAGTCTGCGTTTTATCGTGACCTACGTGAAGCGCGACGGGCGCTGGTTAGCCTCCACCGCTCAAGCGACACCTGTGAAATAACAACCATCCAGCGATTGCACGGCGCGGCAGACCGCAACGAAGGATCTAGATTGGACTGAAAGTTGAATTTCTCTGTGCCGCCCCAGTGTTGTTAGTGACTCTGTGGTGGACTTTAATGGTAGGCCCAACCACCACAGAAGACACCGAGAACGCCAAGGTTGCACAGAGAAATACACTCGAAATACTTACTTGCCACTAATCTTAAGGTATTCTCAGAGATTCATATTCACGGCGACGAGACGACCACCATACTCGGTCACATAAAGCGTGGCTGTCTTTCTATTCAGTGTCATCGTGGTGGGTCGCACCAAACAATCTGTAAGGACAGAGGGTGGATCGGTAGGGTTCTCGAAACGCAAAACCTGTCCCGGACTACCAAAGAATGGACCAGCGGAGGCGTGTTGCAGCACCAGGTAATCCAGATCGAAGTCGTCCGACAATGGTAAAACGTCGATTGCGGATTTACGCCCGGCAATCAATGCACTCTGGGTCGCAGTTGCAGGATCGATCTCTTGCACTGTCGAAGTGCCCGGCGGGAACGGCACGCCACGAAACAACGTCACCAGTAGCTTGCCATTGAAGGCCGCGATCCCGGTCGGCACTGCATCCAGAAATGGACCACCAGCAGGCACGATCCCAAACAAAGGATTCTGAATCGCAGGAAATGTTACCAGGGTCGAATGCGAGCCAGTTAACAGGTCAACTTGCCAGACACGATTGCGTCCGCCATCAGTGACATACAACGCATCATCTACCGGTACCAGCCCGAATGGATTAGACAATTGCACGTTACCGGCAAACTGCGGTAGCGGGTTGGATACATAATTCGGAAAGTCCGTTACCAAGCGAATTCTCAGAGTTCCGTCCGCACCATCTGATAACACTACTGTTCCACCATTCGCCAGCGACTGCTGATCGGCCGTCGTTAAAGTGAAGCCCGTCGTTGTGTCCTCAGTCTTCGCGCTGAATTGTATTCCAAGGATCGAGCTAAAGATCGGAGAGGAAATCGGATTCGGATTGGGAATAGTCGTGCCGGGTGCTGGTCCAGCCCGGCCGGCATCACCTGTCCCGATTGCAACGTAGAGTGTGCGGCCGCGCATAAAGATCCCAGCTGGACCTGAAGGCTCATTCACATCATTAATTGCGGAGGGTAATCCGTCCAGTAGCGTTCTACGGTTACCCTTCGCATCCACGATCGAGATGCGGCCGGAATGAAGTGCAACAGTACCAGTCTCGGAGACCAGTAGGTTGTCTTGGTTAGTTAATGTCGCGCCAAGTGGTTGACGTAACCCCACGATGACGTCTGAACACTGTGCCGAAACAGGAACATCGAGCACGAAAAGTGTGAGTGCGAGTGCCAGGGTTGAGGCAAACATTCTGAGCCTTTGCTTATTCATTTTGCAGGTCCTTTCTGAGATTCCGTTAGCGCTGAGCTTCTGCGGCTCAACAGTCTGTTAATTAGTTGACTAGCCCAACCTGTCAGTCTTTTTATTTGTAGGGAGGTTAGTCTTGCTTTTCGGTTCGGCTTGACTTCGATCACGGTCTCGTGATCATTTGTGTCTGTGCTGTTGATGGGTGTCACCATCGGGTCCTGGGAGACGCTGATGACAGTGGTGCTGCGGTACCTAATAATCAGGATCTCGCTCCTGTTCACGGCAGATCTCCTTCCCCAACTTCGTTAAGGGGTCTATAATGCTGGACCAGTACTCGAACCAATTTGCTTCTAAACGAGGTGGCCACCTTACCTACAGGCACCGTCATCCGTAACGAGCATTGGCGGAAAAGAAGCCGAAAAGTAAGCGAAATCAGCCCCCAGCAGCGTTTTTCCCCTGGTCTTCATGGCTACTGCTAACGACACAGTCACTCTCTTTAACGGCTTCAGCCTCGACCGGACACGCGGCTGCTTGGTTCATGCGGGCAAGCCGGTCCATCTGCGACCACAGTCCTTTCAGGTGCTTGAATATCTGGTTAACAATGCTGGTCAGCTGATCAGCAAAGACAAACTCATCGAAGCTGTGTGGCACGGTAGGGCTGTAACAGACGGAGCCGTCGGCAAGTGCATTGAAGATCTAAGGGTCGTTTTCGGCGAGGAAGGACGGCAGTATCTCAGAAATGTTCGCGGGCGTGGTTACATCTTCGATCGAGATCAACCTAACTTCCAAACAACTCACACCGAAGAGATTGACGTAATTCGAGTCGTGGTCGAACAAGATCGCAATCTTCAGTCAAAAGTCGATAAAGCTGATGGCACGAAAACTCGAACTCGTTGGAAAGGACGCGCAGCCACGGCGATCGTAGCTTCCTTAGCTCTGTTTGCAGCTGTTGCGGGATATTGGTTGTTTGCGCGACCTCAACCCAGTTCCAACAAGATCCAGTCGATCGCAGTCATGCCCTTGAAAAATGAAAGCGGCAACAGCGAGGTTGAGTACTTGTCAGATGGAATGACCGAGTCCCTGATTAACAGCCTTTCGCGCTTGCCTGGCCTTTCAGTCAAATCGCGCGGAGTGGTATTTCGCTACAAAAACAAAGACCTCGAACCCCGAAAGCTCGCATCGGAGCTATCGGTCCAGGCAATTCTGAGCGGCCGTTTTGTGCAACGCGGAGATCAAGTGACGCTTTACGTCTCGTTCGTTGATGGTAAAACGGGAAATCAGATTTGGGGCAAGCAGTATGATCGCAAGTTGGACCAGCTGGCGGCACTCGAGCGGGAAACATCTGGCGACATCGCTGAACAACTCAATTCTAAGCTTAAGCCTTCCGATCGGACCGGACTATCACACGGCTCTACGGAAAACAGTGAAGCCTATCGAATTTACTTAAAGGGTCGGTACTACTGGAACAATCCACGCCTGGGATATAACAAGAGTCGTGAGTATTTTCAGCAAGCAATCGATCTTGATCCAACCTACGCGCTTGGATATGCGGGACTCTCACACTATTACGGCTTCGCAGCGGCCAACGGGATGGCGCCGCCTGATGAAAACTGGCAACGAGCAGAGTCAGCCGCCACGAAGTCTTTAGAGCTCGATGCTGTGCTGGCGGAGACTTACAATTCCCTGAGTGGAATACAGCTATATTACCATCACGATTGGACCGCTGCCGAAGCTTCTTTCAAAAAAGGTATCGAGCTCAACCAAGCCTCCGCGGAAGTCCGGCATCACTACTCCAGGTGCCTGATGTTGTTTGGTCGCAACGAAGAGGCCCAGGCTCAAATGCAGCGCGTACTCGAACTTGAACCACTGTCAATCCCTTACAATCTGAACGCCGGTAAGCTGTTTTATTTTAGGCGGCAATACCAGCAAGCTGTCGATCAGTTAAAGAATACTCTCGAGCTGGAACCTAACTCTCTTGCTGCACACGATTGGTTGGGATTTACTTATGAGAAAATGGGAAATGAAAAAGAGGCTATTAACGAGTGGGGCAAGCTTCTTGCCTTAAGAAAACAAGAAGATGTCGCCTTGCAGTTGCGCAACACATACGCACGTTCCGGATTCGCGGCAGCCGTGAAGATGCTCGCCAAACACCGCATGACGGAACTCGACAACCAAGTGAAAAACGGCGATTACGTTGCGGCGAGCGAGTACGTCACGGTTTACACTCGGATGGGAGACAAGGAGAAAGCGTTTATGTGGCTCGAGAAAGCCACCAGGGAACGTAATCGTTTTGCGCTGGAATTCAACATCAACCCGCTCTACGACAGCCTCAGAAATGATCCGCGCTTCCAACAACTCGCCGACAGCGTGAAGATAAAATCCGGTCCACAGATTTCACAGACCACACAGATTAAGAGCTTAGGCAGCTAAGGTGTGTGCTGGGCACTTGGAAACCAGGAACCCAATAATTCAGCCTGCCTGGGCTTTCAATCTGCGTGTTCTGTGTAATCTGTGGATCGGAATTTGGCCACTTCGGGCTAGATGCAAAGGAGAAAATTTTATATGAGGGTTCTCACGGCATTGATAGTTTTGCTTAGTAGTCTTTCATTTCTAGTTGGAATTTGTCAGTCATCACCGAATCGACCTGCAGCTGACTTGTTTAGTAAGGTGCAGTGTGGTGCTGATATTCCCAAAGCGTTGATTGGCGGATTGATGACAAAGGAAAGCGATGCGGCGGTCGAGGCCAGGCATAAGGCTCTCGGCCTCAAAGACCTGGGAGGGTCAGAGCTCGCGGGCGATCAGTTCTTGTCATCGTGGCTCATTTGCGGAAATGAGTACGAGTTGATTCTTGACAAGAAATCCGTCGTACGTGATGCGCTTCAGTTTCCCGAACACTCTAAAGATTTTCCCGAATTCATCGGGTCTTGCCGCGTAAATGGCAAAGAACAACCTGGGGAGATAATCGCCGTATTGAACAATCAGTACGGCGCCGAAAACCTTTCGGCAAAATCTGCCTGGAAGATTGATCCCCGAAGATTAAAGTTTGTGAAAGTAACAACCGAAGGAATGGAGTGTCCGCGCTCAGGCATCATCACCGCTGATGGTGGAAATTGATCCCTGGAGGCGAGATCATCCACAGGTCTCAACAGCGCAGCAGAGCTGCAACGAAGGATCTAGATTACAGAAGTAGTTGAATTTTCTCTGTGCCGCCTCTGTGGTCTTTGTGGCTCGGTGGTGGACTTTATTGTAAGACCAACCACGAAGACACCGAGAACACAAAGGTTGCACCGAGAAATCCACTCGAAAGGCCCTAGTGTGTAATCTGTTGATAGCCTCTTTTCATTGGTTGTATTTCGCTGGATCAAAATCGGCAATGTCGACTTTGCCGAAATGCTTCGGCGGCGTCATGATCTTCCGGTTGAAAGTTTTATTTACATCGGAGGCGTGAAAACTCGTATTTTCGATACGAACCAGCTGCCACGTTTTATCGATCCGCGAATAATTGAATTTGTAATCTACTGACCAACGCCATGCGCTCCCACCGTAGTGATTAACCGTAAAGGTATTCCTGGCCACCTTCACGCCCGTAAATGGATCGCCCATCACGCCCCCACACGCAGAACACATCACAATCAGATCATTCCGCTTCGCTTCAGTGAGTTTGTTATCAGTGCTGCGAATCAGGATAAGCAGCGGACGTTGGTTTTTCGGAAAGTCCGTTTCGTCGTCCTTTAAGGAAGGATTCTCTCGCTCTAAAACGAGAATGTAGTCTTTCAGTCCGTCACCATTGAGGTCCGCCGACTCAAGCGCGATGGGTATGGCTTGTTGCTCAATGAACGGCTTGACTTCATCCGGAACTTTGATTGTTTCGGTCTGCGCCTGCGCGGACACACCCGAAAGACAGAAAGTTAGCAGCAAGAGAGCTTTCGTGTTCATATCTCTCCTTTGGAATAGCGAGATATCAAAACGACGACCCCTAGTCAATGCTGTCCCGTTGAGCAACAAACGTGCGAGTCCCGCGTCCTCAATGATAAGAAGTTGTAGTGGTTCAAAGAACGATAAGAAATGTCGGGGTTGCTCGGCCTCGCTAGTTTTAATTGGTGTTGTCGTGGATCGTTCTTCTAGGGGATGTAATTGCCGATCCACCAAATCACACGAATTCACTCGAACAGAATGCACACTAATTCTAATTACACCCAATTACCAAGTTCCTTTTCATTGAGGACGCCGCGCATTTTGGCTGGAAGGGTTGGCTGCGTTAGCGAACCCCTTCAGCGTTTGAGAGGATAGAGGAACTTCTTTGTCCCAGGGTTGCCAAAACCCCTGGGCTGGAAATGGCGAACACCTTCGGCGTTGGATTCTGGATACACTCGGTTAAGCCTCAAAGACATGGCAATATTCTCAATTTGGGAATAGAATTCGCCCACCAAAAGAACGTGCGGGTTCGCTCTCGCTTTCGCCACAACCGACTTCAACAAGCCAATAAAAACGGGGGTTAGTATCATGAACAAAGCCGTACTCTCAAAATCACTCTCGCTAGTCATGCACGTTACTGCGTTGTCGTTCGTTGTTGCGTGCACTTCTTACGCTCAGCAGCCAAACAGAACAGCGCAAACTTCTGATGTTCCTGAATGGCTGCAATTCCGTGGACCCAACGGAACGGGAGTCGCAGAAGGGGTTACCTTACCCGCTGAGTTTAGTGCCAAGAAGAATTTGGTATGGAAAGCGTCAGTGCCTTTCGCACGATCTTCACCCGTCGTTACGTCTGATCGTATTTTCATGACTGCAAGCGAAGGCGACAAACTGATCACTCTGGCACTTGACCGCAAAACAGGAAAGATGATCTGGCGACGCGATGTTGTTCGCGCACGGCATATGCCAATCTACCGCGCCAATGATGCTGCCTCGCCGAGTCCGGTGAGCGACGGCAAAAGAGTGTTTGCATTTTTTGGCGAGCTGGGATTAATCGCTTATGGCCCAGATGGTACTGAGCTGTGGCGAGTCCCACTCGGTCCATTCAACAGTTTCTACGGCATGGGCGGGTCACCGGTGCTTGCGGGTAACACACTGATCATGGTCTGCGATCACCGAAACAACTCATTCATCATTGCCGTCGATGCACGGGATGGAAAAGTGCTCTGGAACAAAGCGCGTCAGAACTTCGAAGCCTACTCGACGCCGGCGATCTACAAGCCTAAGGATGGACCAGCCCAGGTAATCGTGCTTGGGTCAAACACGGTGGATGCGTATTCGCTCGATAAGGGAGAGCGTCTGTGGTGGATTTCGAAGGTTGGTTCTTATCCTAAAGGTGTGCCCGTCTTAGGAAAGGATATGGTCTATGTCACTGCTGAAGGCGGGGATGAACCATTCCTGCCACCCTTCGAGGTGAGCCTCAAGCAATCGGATAAGGACAATGACCAGCGGCTGCAACGCGAAGAAGTTAAGGCGGTTGCGGAGGCTTACGAACATTTTGGATGGCTTGACGAAAACAACGACGGATACGTCGATCGCGCCGAATATGACTTCGTCCGTAATTCAACTGTCTCAGGCCACGGCCTCACAGCCGTACGTCTCGGTGGTCAAGGCGACTTAACTGCGACGAATGTGGTCTGGCGCGCCCAGAAATCCTATCCGAATATTCCTGCCCCGTTGATCTACCAGGACGTAATGTACTTGATGAAAGAAGGCGGAATAGTAACAAGCCTGAATCCATCGAGTGGAGAGGTCTTAAAAATGGGTCGCACTCCAGAGGCACTCGAGGATTATTATGCGTCTCCGGTTGCAGCTGATGGCAAAATCTTTTTGGTAAGCGCGAGCGGCAAGGTGACTGTGTTGAAAGCGGCGGCGCAATGGGAGATTTTGGCCGTCAACGACCTCGGTGAAGAGGTTTGGGCCACACCGGCGATCGCCGGCAACAATATCTATATTAGGACGCGCAATGCCTTGTACTCGTTTGGAGGTGTCACTAAGTAATGCCTGTAGGGGTGGCACTCCGTGGCCACCCCATTTTGTTTTCGTTCAACCTAACTGAAACCACCTCACCAACTTTCCTAAATTAATTCAAATGCACACGGGGCGCGTTGTAGGGGTGGCACTCCGTGGCCACCCCATTTTGTTTTC
>DATIBX010000658.1:0-2085 GCA_035457105.1 Pyrinomonadaceae bacterium | reverse complement strand
GGTTCGCTACATCCACAACTCAATCAGAGGGAAGGCGAACCGGATGGTTTTGATGGACTCAACCGGCGCGGAACTTACGAACGACTTTTACTATCCGAATGGATGCTCGCAGATGAACTTGAAGATGAGTTTATGCGACGCGCCGTGATGGGTGAACACCTTTTTCTGAATCGTGCACATTCCTCGCCTACGGGGACAAGAGCATCGCTGGCCCTGTTCGATGCGGGTCCGAGTCAGCTCGGCTCGCCTCGCATCGCTCACATTGCGGCGTTGATTGTATTAGCCAACCGCGCTGATTCGGCTGGTTCGACATTTTCCTGGGGAGTGTTGCAACAACCGGATACCCCGATCTATCGCGACGTAAATGCCACCAATATCATGACACTTCTCCAGGCGCGAGGTCCTTTTGAGGCCAGCGACACTGAAGTAGCCGCGTGGGAGAAGCAGCTTGCGACCTGGACTGGACTCGACGACGTTTGGCTGATCGGCGGAAAGCGACTATCGCGAATCCAGACCGAGCGACGATCGTCGAGACTGTATGTTGAGGACGTACTTGAACCCGGTAAACGTGAGCTTACGCTGTCGTGCAGCAGCGCCTCCGGAATGTCGTCGGAAGTAACACTCGAACTTCCTGCAAACAACATAAGTACGCGTCTTCTGCGCGATCCTTTTGAGGCCGCAGTTCCTCAGATCCAGAAGACATCAGCATCAACTTACACAGGTTCCAGTCTCCTCTTCGATATGACCGGAACGAAGCTTTACACGCGAACGGCGAAAACGAGCGTGACTGCGTTCAACGTTCCTAACTCACCTCGAGCAGGCGCTGGACGGCCGAAGACTTATCACACGCGCAGATGGCAGTTGATCTGTGCGGCCGGAAGAGTCGGTCGGACGATCGCTTTGCTCTCAGCTGAGGATCGTGTAGTACACCTTGAGTACTGCAAGCAAGCGCCCATCAAACTCCGGCCCGGTATTTACACCGGTTACAACAACAATGAGTTCTTCAAAGCCTCTGCGGATGATGGTCCACTCACGCCCTGCTTTTCTTTGCCATGGGAAGGAGAAATGGCGGCGTTGGATGGGGCCGGTTCTTTGTTTCGGTTTTCGCCACTAAAAGGCAAAGTTAAGTTGGTTGGGTCAAGGGTAGTGTCAGGGACCGTACAGCTGATTGCTACGGATGTTCTTGCGGTCAACATTGTGAATGGTTTTCTTGTGTACGTCGGCCGTGAATGGCCTGACAACGAGTTTCGTATCGTGGCAATTGGAAAGGAGATTTCCAGGAGAAGAGGATTAGAAAAAAAACCGCTTCGGGCTTTCTTTGGACCACCATCAAGATTTCCACACAAAGAGGTTCCACACTCGCAGTTTGGACTACTGGCGCTGGAACAAGCCGGGTCTCAGTGGGTTGTAATTACCGATACAGCACAGAAGGCGCTGGTTAAGCCTAAACGCGCAAAAGTAATAGGAGTTTGGGTGGAAGATCGTGCTGATGGTGAGCCGGGTTTGCTAGCTCTCGAAGACGATCTGCGCACGGTTACCCATAATCGACATAAGCGGCGAAGCGAAATTTTCTACGCGCACGCACCAGTTGAGCACATTGCCTTTTGCCAACGAGCGCCTTTCATAGCTTACTCAACGGTCGACGGTGAAGTCGTGATCTATTCAGTGCGACACGGTGCAGATGTTTGTCGTTATCTTCCGGAGGGCGAGAAATGACAGTACGCCCACGCAAGATTGCTCATAAAGGTCGTGTTGATGCTGCAGGTTTTCTATTCAACACCGATCTGGTCGGAATTACAGAAACTCGAAAGCGAATTCTCACCCTCTGGGAAACAGGAGTGCAGGTCTTTTCCGATGCCCCGAATTATTTCGTTCGTTTGCGTTCAGGCGTCAGAGTCGACTGTAGACAGTCCGTTGCGACGCCGCTGGTCCAGATCGAGAGTGTGTTGTCGGCAATGCCGTTGTCGCGCGATGAGTTTGACATGCTGCAGGCTCCGTCTCATTCAGTTGTTTTCGCAAAAGGCGGCATCGCGCAGGTAGCGCAGCTAAGTTTGTCCACTGCTGAATCTCCTGAGAAATGGCTCG
>DATIBX010000657.1:0-3267 GCA_035457105.1 Pyrinomonadaceae bacterium | reverse complement strand
ACATCATGGAGGGGACCAGCGGCTCTTGGTCGGATGCACCGGCAGAAGTTTCAATAGATAACTCCATCAACGGTTACGTTTGGCTACACCAGGAGCCACTCGTAATTCATGACTTGTCGGAGGACGATCGATTTCCAGCTGCCGAAGTGTTGAAGCAGCATGGTGTGAGATCAGTTTGCTGCCTTCCACTCAGCACCGTTCATCAAAAACTCGGCGCCTTAAATCTTTGGAGTGACGAAGCAGGCGCGTATGACAACTTCGATTTGAATTTTGCTCAGCTGGTCAGCTCTCAAGTAGCCGTTGCGATCGACGCACAGTTTCATCAGCAACAGTTGGAACATGAGAGAGATCGTTCGAAGTTACTGCTCGAGGTCAACAACACGCTGGTCTCAAATCTGAACTTACGTGAGTTGCTGTCAGCAATCTCACACAGTATCGGTAACGTGATGCAACACGACGCTGCCGCCTTAACGATTTATGATCCGGCAACCAACCAACTTCGCGTTGCAGCACTGGACTTTCCCGATCATGAGCCGTGCGCGAAACGCGACTTCATTCCAATCGATGGCAATCCTTTTGGTGAAGCGTTTACCACAAGGAAGACCGTGCTCATTCATTACGACAAGTCTGACAACTGTAACGCAATGGCGTCCGGGTGTGCGGCACCGTTGATTTCAAGAGATAGAGTGCTCGGAGTGCTCGGTATCAAGAGTACTCGTGAGAAGGCGTTCTCGCCTGACGACGCAGAATTGTTTGGCCAAGTTGCCAGGCAAGTAGCGATTGCGGTTGAGAATGCGCTTGCTTTCGATGAGATAGAGACACTGAAGAACAAACTCGAGAAGGAAAAACTCTACCTCGAAGAAGAGATTCGAACTGAATACAACTTCGAAGAGATTGTCGGTAAGAGTCCAGTTTTACGTCGCGCCTTGCAAGACGTAGAAACTGTTGCCGCAACAAACTCGACGGTTCTGATTTACGGTGAGACTGGTACCGGCAAGGAATTGATCGCTCGTGCTATCCACAATTTGAGCGAGCGACGCGAACGCACGTTGGTCAAAGTAAATTGCGCCGCTATTCCGACTGGCTTGCTAGAGAGTGAGTTGTTTGGACACGAGAAGGGCGCGTTTACCGGTGCAATCGATCGGCGCATTGGCAGATTCGAACTGGCCCATCAAGGAACAATCTTCCTGGATGAAGTTGAAGACATTCCGCTTGAGCTGCAATCTAAACTGTTGCGGGTGCTTCAAGAGCACGAGTTTGAACGCTTGGGAAGTTCGCGTACTTTGAATGTCGACGTTCGCGTGGTCGCAGCTACAAATGCTGATCTGGCGAAGCTCGTTGAAGAGAAGAAGTTTCGCAGCGATTTGTACTACCGGTTGAACGTCTTTCCGATCAACGTGCCACCGCTACGAGAGCGTACGGAAGACATCCCACTGCTGGTTCACTTCTTTGCCAATAAATTTGCACAACAGATGAAGCGTCCGATCGAAAGTGTCCCGAAAGACATGATGAATGCTCTGGTGAACTATCACTGGCCAGGTAACATTCGGGAGTTACAGAACTTGATTGAACGGGCTGTGATTTTGTCGAAGGGTTCGACGCTGGTGGTGCCCTTGGATGAATTGAAAGAGTCAAACCATCGGGATCAATCTACTCCTTCCAATACGAATAGGTTTTCGGCTCAGACGAATGGGGCGGAAACGCTTGAGTCAATTGAGCGGGATCACATTCTGAAGGTGCTGGGTGAATCGCGCTGGGTCATTGGTGGCCCCAAGGGAGCCGCAGCACGCTTGGGTCTAAATCGCACAACTCTTAACCATCGCATGCGCAAGTTAGGCATCACCCGACCACAAGTGCACTAGAAATTTGAGCCGCGGAGCGTCACAAAAGAAGACCAGCTCGAAGTGGGACTTAAAGAGCAGAACGAGAACAGAACACGTTCAACAGAACAAGTAAGTAAGGGTGGTTTACCCCGCTTAGTTAAGCGATCCACTGGCTGATCAGCGGGGGTAAATCACCCTTCCAATCCGCCGCTCAACTTGCTTCTACTGGTAATCGGACCTGGAAGCACGTATCTCCTGGCTTTGATTCAAACCTGATGTTTCCGCGGTGTTTACGCACTATCCGCGCGACCGTATCCAACCCAAGACCAGTCCCCTCACCAACGGCTTTCGTCGTAAAGAATGGCTCGAAAATGCGTGAGCGTATGTTCGACGGAATACCGGAACCTGTATCTCGTACCTCAACCATAATGTGCTTCGGCTCCCTCTTCGTGCGCACTTTCAAAGTGCCGCCTTCTGACATCGCCTCAACCGCATTAACGATCAAATTGGTCCATACCTGATTGAGCTCACTTCCAAAGGCTTTTATCTTGGGCAACGCGTCGTCGTAATCACGAACGATCTGTATGTTCTTTTTCTTTAGCTTGTAAGTCAGAATCAGAATCGTACTCTCGAGGGCCTTATGAACATCGACGTCCTGTACTGACGCCTGGTCCATGTAGCTGTATTCCTTGATCGCCTTTACAAGTTCAGAGATGCGGGCGGTGCCGGTTTTGATCTCATTTGCGAGTTTGGCTGCTGCTAGTTGCGCATTCACTCTCACCAACACATCGCCAAAAGCGGTCGAATCTATTTTGCCCAACACTTCTTCAAGTTTTGTGGAATCAACGCCGGCTTCAACCAGATTGGCTGATAGTTTCCATGGATCCCCGACGCCGTGTTGCGCCAACCAGGTTGCCAGAACATCTTCGCGGTCTCTTTGTTCAAGTGAGTTGAGTGGCGTAGCTGTTGCGGTGTGTTCTATCGCCTCAGATTCAAACTGACGAATGGCAGTGTGCTGCTCCTTTGTGAGATTGTGCTGGCAAAGCATCAGGTCTGCCGCGCGCAACTCCGTTAGGGTTGCTATCAGATCATTTGCAGCACGGGTCGCGCCGGCGGCCGGATTGTTAAGCTCATGCGCGAGTCCGGCTGAAAGTTTTCCCAGGGCCATCAACTTATCTCGTTGCTGGTCAATTGTCGTAACCTCACGAACACGGTCACTCATTAAACCAACGAGTCGCTGGACCAGAGTAGGCATGCGTTGCATCAACTCTGGAAACAGGGCCTTAGGGAAGATCAAGACTCGCGCGTTTGTCGCAGCGTGTCCGCTCGCTCCCCAGTCAGTCATGCGCGAGAACGGCAATAGTCCGCTTACCTCAGTGTTTGGCTCGCCTGCACGAGCGATATACACAAACCCATCATCGTCGTTGTCGTCCACATAAGCGTG
>DATIBX010000656.1:0-8759 GCA_035457105.1 Pyrinomonadaceae bacterium | reverse complement strand
TTTCTGGGCCTATTACGAACTTGGCTGGGGCGGTTGGTGGTTTTGGGATCCGGTCGAGAATGCTTCGTTCATGCCCTGGCTGGTCGGTACGGCTTTGATTCATTCGCTGGCCGTTACGGAGAAACGGGGCGGATTTAAGAGCTGGACAGTACTACTAGCAATCGCTGCATTTTCGCTGAGCTTGCTCGGGACATTCCTGGTGCGCTCGGGAGTTCTTACTTCTGTGCACGCCTTCGCGACTGATCCGAAGCGCGGCATCTTTATCCTGATCTTTCTGGGTGTCGTAATTGGTGGTTCGCTTGTCTTGTTTGCCATGCGCGCGAATCAGGTGGGGATTGGCGGAAAGTTCGAAGTCATCTCGCGCGAGTCCTTGCTCCTTTCGAACAATGTGCTCCTGACAGTGGCCGCCGGTTCAGTCTTGCTCGGTACGCTCTATCCTCTGATTGTCGATGCGCTGGGGATGGGCAAACTCTCTGTTGGACCGCCCTACTTCAACGCCGTTTTCGTTCCGCTGATGGCCCCGGCGATGTTCCTGATGGGAGTTGGTCCCATCGCTAAGTGGAAAAAATCCACCCTTCCCGACCTCGTGACCCGTTTGCGTTGGGCCTTTGTTATCAGCGTCGTGAGTGCACTTATCCTGCCGTTTCTAGCCGGCCAATGGAAACCGCTCGTCAGTCTCGGACTTTTACTGGCTGTTTGGATAGTTACAACGGTACTGGCCAATTTGTGGGAGCGCATAAGAGTAACTACCGGACAGATTACAACGTTCGAGAAGTTAAAGGCGCAAACTCGAAGCTACTACGGCATGCAAGTGGCCCACCTGGGCGTCGCGGCATTCATCGTCGGAGTGACGATGGTGACTGGATACCAGCTCGAACAGGATGTACGAATGGAAGTTGGTGACAAAGTGAACGCCGGTGGCTATGAGTTCAAGTTCAACGGCGTCAGTGACGTTACTGGTCCAAACTACCGTGGGGCTCGCGCCGAAATGATTATCAGTCGCAAAGGTACCGAGATCGAGCGGATGTATCCAGAGAAGCGGAATTACACAGCCAGCGGCAGCGTCATGACTGAGACAGCAATCGATAGTGGCTTGTTCCGTGACTTGTATATCTCACTCGGCGAACCCGTCGAGGGTGGCGCATGGAGCGTTCGCGTCTATTACAAACCGTTCGTGGGTTGGATTTGGGGTGGCGCAGTGTTGATGGCGATCGGTGGAGGAATCGCTCTCAGTGATCGGCGATATGCTTTTGCCGCCCGCAAACAACGCCAGAGTTCAGAAACTAAAAGCGAAAAAGTTCCCGCGCTCGCCGCCGCATCAATCGAGGCTGAATCGTAATTATGCTTCGTTTTCTGATACCACTTGGTCTCTTCATGGTATTGATCGTGTTCCTGGCAATCGGGTTGACACGCGATCCCCACGAGGTTCCCTCCCCGCTTATTAATAAACCTGCTCCTACATTTCGACTGCCACAACTAAAGGATCCCAGTAAAAACTTTTCTGCCGAGGACATGCGAGGCAAGGTTTGGATTCTTAATGTTTGGGCATCGTGGTGTATCTCTTGTCGCGATGAACATCCCCTTTTAATCGAATACGCTAAATCTGGCGCGGTGCCCATTTACGGATTGAACTACAAAGACAAACGAGAGAACGCTTTGGGTTGGCTCTCAGAACTTGGGGACCCTTACGTTCTAAGCGCTTCTGATGAGGATGGACGCGTAGCAATTGATTACGGTGTTTACGGAGCCCCGGAAACATATCTGATTGATCAAAGTGGAACCATTCGCTTCAAACAAATTGGCGCCGTCACGCCCGACGTTTGGGAAAAGACAATACTGCCCCTTGCGCAGCAACTAAATAGAGGAACCAAATAGATGCCAAGACTTATCGGCTTAGTCCTTCTGGTTCTGCTGGGGGTTGGCCAGGCCATCAGTCAAGAGGCGAAACCTATGACTGACGATCCGGCACTCGAAAAACGTCTTAACAACTTGTCCAAAGAGCTGCGCTGCCTGGTTTGTCAAAACGAAACGTTAGCTGATTCACAGGCAGATTTAGCCGAAGATTTACGGCGTGAAATTCGGGAACAGATGCGAGCGGGCAAGAGCGACCAGGAGATCATTAATTTCCTGACCCAGCGTTACGGGCAGTTCATTCTCTATCGCCCACGCGTCACCCCGACTACTTACCTGCTCTGGTTTGGACCGTTCGTTTTACTACTCGCTGGTTTAGCACTCCTTTTTAATTACATCAAACACAGACGTGATCAGATTGAGGAGCAACCGTTGACCCTGGCGCAAAGAAAAATCGCTGAAGAGTTGCTGAGTTCTGACTCAGGAAAGGATTCGGCATGATTCTCTTCTGGTTGGTCTGCACTGTCCTTTTGATCATCGCGCTGGCGTTCATCTTGCCGACCGCGTTGCAACGGTCCGACACCCTTGAAAGCGCCGAGGACGAACGCAAACAAGCGAACATCGCCATCTATCGAGATCAACTGGCTGAGCTCAAATCAGATCTCGCCAATGGCATCGTGAGCCCGGAACAATTCGAGACTGATCGAGATGAAATTGAGAGGCGCTTGCTGGAGGATGCAGATCAACCTCGCAGTCACAAACAATCTCCGTTAACAGCTCCTAGCTCAAGTACAGCTTATCTATTGGCGATCGGAATACCGTGTTTAGCGGTGGCTATGTATCTCAAGATTGGCGAACCAAAGAGCATTACGGGCCAGGTAACTACAGTCCCCCAAAGTTCTGCCGCACCGATCATGGATGGTGGTGGTCGATCGGAGGCACAGATTGAGGCAAATGTTGCAGCCCTAGCCAAACGTTTGCAGGCTAATCCAGCCGATCTGGCCGGTTGGACCATGCTGGCTCGCTCCTATAATTCAATGCAACGCTACGGTGAGGCGGTGGGTGCTTATGCAAAAGCTACTGAGCTCTCGCCTAAAGATGCCGACCTTTGGGCTGAGTATGCGACGGCTTCCGCAATGGCGAATGGTCGTGAGCTGGAAGGCAAACCAACGGAACTGATCAATCAGGCGCTCAAAGTTGATCCCAAGAATGCGAAAGCCTTACAACTGGCTGGCACTGCAGCATTCCAGGCGAAGAATTACAAGAAGGCCATCGAGTACTGGGAACAAGTGCTGAGTCAGTTACCCGCTGATTCCGAAGTCGCTCAAGCCGTAAAAGACCGTATTAACGAAGCTAAAACACAAGGCAATCTGAAATAACTGCAACTCATGTCGAGAGAAAACTTACTTTTTGCGATCATTGGAATTCTTTTAGGGTTCATCGTCGGCTTTATTTTTGCCAGTACGATGGCGCAAAAGAATGCAACTACTCAAACCAGCGCGAGCAGTCAAACTATGCCGGCCGATCATCCACCTATCAGCGGCGCTGGTCCTAACGCTCCCGGTGATCCCCAGGCGGTACGAGCTGAGGTTGCGGCTTCGTTGGAAAAAGCTAAGAGTGAACCAAATAACTTCGACGCTCAACTCAAAGCGGCAGAACTCTACTATCAGATTCAACGCTACGATCAAGCTATTGAGTTCTTACTGAAAGCTAATCAGTTACAACCCACCGACTATCGCACGGTAGCGATTCTGGGGATGGTGAATTTAGATGCGGGACACTTTGAAACTGCGGAGAAGTGGTATCGAGCGGCCCTAAAGATGAAAGCTGACGACACAATGGTGCTCGCCGGATTGACCGAGGCTACTTTGCAACGTGGTGACGCGAAAGCCGCTGAAGACGCAATCGCCAAGCTCGAAAAGGTAGATCCCAACAGTCAGGACTTGCCGCGCTTCCGCGATAAACTCGCCACCTTAAAATCAGGAAAATAATTTGGAGTGCGGCGGCCCGGCGCCGCTTTGTTATTGCGGGTTCTTTCGAATTGGAAGGCCTGGGATAACAAAGCGGCGGCAGGCCGCCGCACTCCAGGATTAGGGCGCGATCGACATTCGCAAGATGTTCACGAGCATGATTCGATCTATTTTGCCATCCTTGCCAGTCACTACAACCTGACCATTCTCAACTGTAACTCTTCTAACGGTACTCATTGATCGATTAATCAACGTGCCATCGTTGGTTTCGATGATCAGCCGTGGTCCAATCTCAGGCTCTGGTTCAGGCGGCGCAGCTTTTGGCTGGCGAGCAGTCGCTGTCCTTCTCGACGATGATCGTGGAGTTGGTTTTGGCTTAATTGTTTCGTCGGTAGTTTCGGTTTCGCCTTCAGGCTTTGGAGGCTCTTCAATCTTGGCTGTTTCAGCAGGTCTGGTTGTGGGAGTTCTCCGACCAGCTGGACGACGTCCTCGCGAGGTTCGCGGTGGAGTGGTTTTTGGAGGGTTCACAGTCGCCGGTTTTTCTGTTTTGGTGACAGCCGGAGTTTCAACTGGCGTCGCCTCAGGTGAAGGCTCAGGCGTTGGCGTAGCACTCGCAACCTCGACCGGTGGTTCAGGTTCGTTAATGCGCGCGCCAACTGAAGAAACTCTCTTCGTCCGGCGCCCATCACGGGTAAAGCCGGGTGTGCTTACCGGAGCTTCAGTTTCGGCAACATCGGGTCCACCAATGATCGGTTCGAATGATCCGCTAAAAGACAGCGTGTAGATTCCCTCATCGTCATTAGGAGTGCGAGCTTCGACCCGCAGGATCAGATCCTCGCGCTTCCTCAGGTAGATTCCTTTTTTTACGGCGGCCGAACTCTCTGCGTACAGAGTCAACTTCAAGAGCGGCCTTAGTGTGCCGGCAGTAAAAACGTCGATATCGCCGTTCAGGTTTGTACTCTGAACGGTGATGAGCAGATCTCCAGGTGTCCCGGTAAAGGCAAAGTAGTGATCCGTAAGTCTCGAGTCGCCAAGATCTCGCGGGGCAATACGTCCGGTCAACTGATTACTTCGAACCGGAGCGGGAACGGCTGGGTCAAGCGATTGCGCTTGCAACAAGTTTGCAGCGCCGCAGAGAGCGAGACCACAAATAAAACGGGGCAATAATGCGCTCAATTTAAAACTAAATTTCATCTGTTTTGACCCGGAGGAAATCGCGCAGAAACGCAGAATCTTCAAATAAAAACGTGTCGCCAAGAATAACAGATTTGCAGTTGCGTGTCGTAACTCGCAGATTTATCGTCCTTACTCGCTTTACTCCGTGCAACCTTTGTGTCCTTGGTGGTGGAACAGTCTTAAGAAAACCATCACCAGAGAGGCACCGAGGACACAAAGGTCACACAGAGTAAGGCAACCTGGGTTTCTAATCACCAAACGTCTGCTCGCTTAAATTGGTGGAGCCTATTGCTATACTCCAATCATGAACAGGTTATTGTCGCTAATCATTCTAGTTCTTACTCCCGTCTTTGCAACGGGGCAGATCTGGACAGCCAAACTCGATAAAGATGTACTGTTTTATCAAACTACTGATCTGGGTGTGGTCCTGGCAGCCACAGAAAAATCTCTCTACGCCATTGACGGCTCAAGCGGGGAAACCCTCTGGCGCCGAAAAGATATTACAGTTGATCAAAACGACGTAGCTCCTATTCCCGGAACCGATCTGATTCTTCTCAGCCTGGAAAAGAGTAATAAGAGCCGGATCGAAGCTGTCGATCTCTTGAGTGGCAGTCCAATTTGGAGAAGCGAAAAACTTACTGGCGCCATAATGCAGACCGCCGTCGATTTTCAACAGAACCTACTTGCCGTCGTGATGGTGAAAGATGCGAAGAATCGAGCGCGTGATGGATATAAGCAGCGCCCTATTTTGCACGTGCTCGATTTGAGCTCGGGCCGCGAACTCTGGAAGTACGACATGAGCGAAGTCGAAATGATGACAACCAGCTGGCCCGAGAATAAAGACAAAGAGGTTAGCTACTGCCTGGATAATTATTATCCGCCAGTCTTTGTCGACGGCCGCCTGTTCACCTTTTATGAAGGCGTTACGTCCTTCGATGGTCAAGCTGGAAAAGAACGACTGCGAGAGAAATATAAAGTCAATGAAGAAGGCCTTGCTCTGACAGAGGCCCAACCTGTTTTTTCTTCAGAGTTCATTTACGTCTCCGGGCGCGGCCGAGTACGCGCTATTTCACGAGATAACGGTGACACTCGATGGGAAGCAAAGGATCTTGGTCTCACGCCTGAAATGATTCTCGTAAATGACGTACTGGTAGTCCGCACTGGCGGGCAATTCACCCGTTTGGAAAACGGAGAAACTGTCGAACGTGGTCCATACGGGGTCAGCGCGCTGGACGCTCGTAGCGGAAAAGTGCTGTGGCGCTATAAATCAGCGGATAAGGGCATTACCAACCTGGTTATTGCGGATCAAAACACAATCGTCGCCGCTGACAATGACGAAGTGTTTTATTTGGACTTCAGGACCGGAAAACGTTTACGTCGCCAAAAACACAAGATTGAGAAAGCTGCTTATGCACTCGTAAATGAGAACTCACAAGTTGTCATCGGCGGAAGATCCGAAATTGTCGCCTTCGATTTGTTCGGTAATGAGTCATGGAGAGTTCAGCGCAATCCGCCCGGGCGTGGCTGGCTGCGAACGGTGAGCGCAATCGCCGCGCGTGCAGCCTCACTCTATTTCAGGTTTGGTGGTACCGCCAATACAGTCTTCAGCGGACTACGAATCGCAAATACGGCGATGGGCTTCAGCTGGTCAGGTCTTTCACTCCGGTCTTCAGTTTCGAATTTGCAAGCGCTCGCAACTTCGGCGAGTCGCGGTTCTGGCACCTCGCGCTTTAGCAATTTTGGTATTGCATCCGGGCCAAGGGGCTCAAATTCCAGGAACTTGGGTGGCGCCGGTCGAAGCAGAGTCAGTGATATCGAAGACCGGCTGATGGATCGTTTGGATCCCACGAAACAATTGGAAAGGCTTTCCCGGTATTTATGGCACCGCGATCAGCTCGCCACCCTGCGAGGGAACTGGATGTACTTCTATACCGACCTCAAGACGAAAGACGGAGATGGACTGGCAGGCGTCAACATCAATAACGGTCGAGTCGATCGCGAAGTAAGAATAGGTACACTGGATGAGCGTTTTATTTCCGACGAAATACTCGGAGTAATTTTTAGCGCTTCCGGTAATAAGCTTCAGTCATACTCGGTGAGATGACCCAAGAAATGTGTGGAATTAATGCCAAGCGTATCCACACGTGACCCTAAAGCACTGAAAATTGCGCGTTCTTACCTGGAAAGGTCATGAGCCGCACCGGACCTGAGTCTCCTTTTATCTCATTTCTGAAAAGAAAGATTGCGAACCGGCTCAGCATGAGTTAAAAACTGTTCTTCTTCGCGAGCGACTTTTAAAGCTCATCAAGCACCGGACGCTACCCCAGTTTGCGAACGTCGTAAAACGTGGCTCAGATTACCCTAGCAGCAGAAATAAAAGGAGTCAGACAACCTGAAGTTGTTTACTCAGGCGCATCTATTGATGTCGGCAGGAATGCAAACACCTGTAAGCTTGTCTTCGACCAAAAGGATTGGCCCTCAGTTTCCCGGCAACACGCTAAGTTCCAACTTCAAGAGGGCCGCTGGTTCATCTCCGATCTTGGTTCAACCTACGGCACCTACGTTGATGGACAACAGATCAAGACCCCAACCGAACTCCGAACCGGTTCGCACATACAGTTTGGACAAAACGGTCCAGTAGTAGTCGTCACTTCCCTGAACGCCGGCTCGAGTCCGCTTGCTCCTGGCGACACAATCATTGATTCAGAACAAACAGTCGGACAATTCCCTCAACCCCATCTGCAACCAACGCGGCCGCCTAAACCCGAAGCAATTAGTGCCGCGAGCGTTGAACTCTCAGGCACTGGAACCGCCGAGCTGCGTCTCCTCCCACTAAACACCGCTGCCCCGTCACGATTCGGACGTGAGCCGGACCTGGAAGGCGTAATTGACGCGGCTGCCCCAATGGTCTCAAGACGCCACGCTGAAATTCGCTGGCAGGATGGCCATTATGTGATCGTTGATCTCGGTAGCTTTAACGGCACCTTACTGAATGGTCACCGGATCGCGAAACCGGAAGTCCTGCGTCACAACGATCGGATTGAACTCGGACCGGGCGGACCCCTCATCAGGTTTCTTGCACCAGACGCTCCTCCCGTTCCGCTGGCGAACTCAGGCCATTTGCCTGCTGCTCCGCACCATCAGCCCGCGCCTTCCGGTCAACTGCAAACAATGGTGCTTGGTTCGGGCAGTCCACTACAAATTACTGGTGGCGCCGAAGCGGGCGTCTTCGTCCAAAAGTCATTCGCGACAAGCCAGCGCCTTGTGGTCGGGCGTGGTGAAGAGTGCGACATTCGATTAGATGGCTTGTTGATCTCCAATCGACATGCAGCCGTAGCATTAACATCGTCTGGACTACAGTTGGAGGATCTCAACTCCACAAATGGCACCTACGTAAACGGGCAGCGCATCACCGGCCGAACTAATATTAAGCCTCAGGACGTCATTCAGATTGGTCCGTTTGTACTGCGCGCCGATCCACAACGTGGCGTCGCAATTTTCGACACCCGCGCAAAAACAAGAATCGATGTCTTCCAGATTACCAAGGATGTCCCGAATCGTTCCGGGCGCGGGAAAGTGCGTCTGCTCGACGAAGTTTGTTTAAGCATTCAACCAAACGAGTTCGTCGGTCTGCTTGGACCATCGGGCGCCGGCAAGTCAACTTTGATGGATTCGTTAAATGGCATGCGTCCGGCATCGAGTGGACAAGTGCTCGTCAATAATCTCGATCTCTATCATCATCTCGAATCCATCAAGCAATCA
>DATIBX010000655.1:0-2961 GCA_035457105.1 Pyrinomonadaceae bacterium | reverse complement strand
CATTTTAATGTGATGCGAACGCCAAAGTGAGAAATATTCGTCATGTTCCAGCAGTGCTTCAGTTAACTGGAACTCTTCATAATGATCTTCAAAGTGTGTGAGTAGTTCAAGAATGGTCCTGGTCCTTTTCCCATAGTTTACTTTCCGGTTCTCCAGGTCATCTTCCTTGTCAGCTGGTGCGTCAAAGCCCCTTCGCGAAAGCGCTTCGTAAAAAACGTCTGCCAGCGAAGGCTTTGCGTCTCGCTGTTGGAGTCGGTCGTGAGCAAAACTATCAAAGGCAAACTCCTCAAGAATCCTTCGGTCCTTCAAGCCGGACGAGAACTCAATTTCCCTAAACTGCATCGATTGAAAACCACTTGCAGGATTCAGTTCATCGCGAAAGGCAAGAAAGCTGATCGGTGTCATGCTTTCCAGGATGTGAATCTGATTTACCAGCAGCTTCTCAATATCCACCACTCGATTGATTGCGCGGGTTGCAGCAGGGAAACGATCCTCTGTGATCAGGGCAATTGCCGCATCGATCTCATGAAGAATTTGTTTGAACCACAACTCATAAGCCTGATGGACAGTGATGAAAAGAAGCTCGTCGTGATGTGCAGGATCAGATAGGCAATTTTGTAGTTCGATTAGATCTTGAACACGTAAGTATTTGTTGTATGAAAGAGGTGGGTTGTCGCCGTAGTTTTTTGACATAGAAATGATGGTTTCGGGCCTTTGGCCTTTAGTCTTTGTAAATCTTCGAAGTAGCTGGGTAACACAAAGGCCGAAAACCGAAGACCAAAGACCATTTCTCTAAAATGCTGCGCCGACCGTTTCAGCTTCGTATGATTTCGGTTCTCGAATCTTCTTCATTTCTTCAATCACTAGATTTAACTCTTCGTCCGTCGTGTAGAAATGTGGCGAGATTCTCACACCGGCACCTGGCCGGAAGTCGATAATGAACTCTCTTCTAACCAATTCTTTTGCGATTGCCGACGCGTTCTCATGCGCAACAGTTATCGTCCCACCTCGTTGGGCCGGATCGCGCGGGCTCGTCACCTGAAACCCGGCTTCTTCAGCTAACTCGATCAGATATTGTGTCTGACGCACATTCTTTTCTCGAATTTTTTCTACACCAATCTCGTTGATTATTCGATAACCAGATTGAGCTGCGTAGAGTGCTGGAATAGCAGGGGAGCCATGAAGAAAACGGGTGATGTTTGATGCGTAACGCAGTTCGGTATCAAAGGCGAAAGGTGACTCATGGGCCATCCATCCGGTTGTCCTGGGCTGCAGTTTTTCCTGGAGATCGGGTCTTACATACAAGTAACCTGCACCTGGCCCACCACATAGCCATTTCACCGAACCACCAGTCGCAAAGTCTGTGTTTAGCTCCTTGACGCTGAACGGAACTGTTCCCGCTGACTGGTAGGTGTCGAGCACGACCATCGCGCCCACTTCATGAGCCCGATCGATAATGGCTTTAGCATCTTGAAGGAACGCGCTCTTGAACAACACGTGTGAAAAGGGAACCAGCAGGGTTGATTCATCAATGGCGGCCAACATCCGTTCTAACGGCACTGTGATTCCATCGTCAGACTTAACTGTTTCGATCCTCAGTTGGCCATCACGAGCGTGAGCCTCGTAAACGTACATGACCGAAGGAAAGTTTAGTTCCGAGTAAACGACTTTATTTCGTTCAGGAGTGGGTTTGAGACACGAGAGAATGAGCGATTGGCAAATTGACACATTCTGGTGCATCACGACGCTGCCTGAGTCTGCACCAATAATCCTTGCCACATCATTTCCTACCGTGACCGGCATGTCCCACCAGCCTTCGGCCCATGCTCGCACTCCGCGCGTGGCCCAGGCGTCGGCGTATTCATGAAGCCGTTCATACGTGCTCGCTGGCATTGCGCCCAGACTATGGGAAATCAGGTAAACAGTCTTGTTGAGGATGGGGAATTCACTCCGCCATTGCAAAAGCTCGTCAGTCAAACAGGGTTCCTCCATGAGGCTTAACTTACTCAAGTTACTTTAACACAACGAATTTCGGATTTCGGAATTCGGAATTCGGATTTCGTTTAAGACATGTCCTGCGAGAACTACAAAATTAGAAGGCCGAATTCCGAAATCCGAAATTCTCTGTGTTAAAGTGATCTCCTTCAACATGTGGAAGTTTGCCAGTCCCATTCGCCATCAAATTCCTTCGACTGTTTGGCCAACCTCAGAAGTCGCAGGAAAGTCGCTTCTTTACCAGCCAATCAACATCGGCAAGTTGACCGCCCGTAGTCGTACCTGGGTACCAGCAATGGTTCCATGGCGGGCAACGGGAGACGGTTTTGTCACTCAGCAGAATCTTGATTGGTACCGTCGCTTTGCACAGGGCAAACCGGCAGTTCTGGTCGTCGAGGCTACGGGTGTCCGCGACATCCCCAGTGGGCCACTGCTTCGCATTGGGGACGACCGGTTTATCCAGGGTTTGAGCAAGCTTGTGGATGTGGTTAAAGAGGCAAGTGAAGGCGAGACATTGTTGTTTATCCAGATCATCGATTTTCTTGTCGTCAAACGACGGCCCGAAAAGGAAAAGTTCCTCGGCCGATTTCTGCAAATCACCGATCGACACCGCCAGTCTTTGGTTGAACTTACAACTGATCCAACGTGGAGAACTATTGACGAAAAAGATATTCGTACCTTTCTCGTGAATTCGAGCGATGAACTGTTAGACCAGATCCTAAACGAAAGGGAACTTGAAGCGCTGAGATTTGGCTATCGAGAGCGCGTAACGGACACACACCTTTCGCATATCGCCAGGCTGCCACAAGAGTTACCGGAAATATTTGCGGCAGCTGCCGTACGCGCACGCACCGCTGGTTTCGATGGTGTTGAGCTGCACTATGCTCACGCATACACGATGGCCGGGTTCCTCAGTGGGCAAAACAACCGCACAGACGGTTACGGCGGTTCGCGAGAGAACCGGAT
>DATIBX010000654.1:0-23371 GCA_035457105.1 Pyrinomonadaceae bacterium | reverse complement strand
CGCCTGGGCCACTGACAATAAAACCGTGTTCTACGTCACGGAGGACGCTGTTACCAAAAGGAGTGATAAGTTCTTCCGCCACGTGCTTGGCAGCCAGTCGAACGATCTGATCTACGAGGACAAGGACGAACTGTTTGACATCGGCACTTTCCGTTCAAGAGATAAGGCAGTTATTTTCCTCGAATCGACCAGTAAAACATCTACAGAAGTCCTGTACCTTCCGGCGAGTGATCCGAACGCAAAACTGAAAGTCATCATTCCGCGCAGCCCAGAGCACGAATATGACGTAGACCACCGTGACAATCTTTTCTACATTCGCACGAATAAAGGCGCTAAGAACTTCAAGGTTGTAACAGCGCCGGTCAGCGACCCTTCTGAGAAAAACTGGAAAGAGTTTATTGCTCCGAAGCCGGAAGTGAAGATCGAAGGCATCAGCATGTTCGCCAATCATGCCGTACTTTCCGAGTGGGAAAACGGATTGCAGCAACTTGAAGTTGTCAATCTGAAGAGCAATAAACGGAATCGGATCACTTTTCCGGAACCGGTCTACTCGGCTGATCTAACTTCAAATCGTGAATTCAACACCTCGATAGTCCGCTACAGCTATAACTCAATGGTTACGCCCGGCTCCGTGTTCGACTACGACATGGAATCAGGAAAATCAGTCCTTTTGAAACAAACCGAAGTGCCAGGCGGGTTTGATCGTTCGAATTACAAGTCGGAACGTGTATTTGCGACGGCTTCGGATGGAACCAAAATTCCGATGTCGGTTGTCTATCGCAAGAACGTGAAGCTTGATGGTTCGGCGCCGCTGCTGCTTTACGGCTATGGTTCGTACGGCATATCAATTCCACCAACTTTCTCGTCCAATCGCCTTAGCTTGCTGGACCGCGGTGTTGTTTATGTAATCGGGCACATTCGCGGTGGTGGTGAGCTCGGTGAAGAGTGGCGGCAGGCCGGTAGAATGATGAACAAGATGAATACCTTCACCGACTTCATCGCCTGCGCCGAACACCTGATCAAAGCCAAATACACTTCCAGGGATCGTTTAGTTATTCAAGGCGGAAGCGCCGGCGGCCTATTGATGGGTGCTGTTAGTAATATGCGACCCGATCTGTTTAAAGCAGTCGTTTCACAGGTTCCCTTCGTCGATGTGCTCAACACTATGCTGGACGCATCGTTACCATTAACGACCAGTGAGTACATTGAATGGGGAAATCCAAACGAAAAGCCTGCGTTCGATTACATGCGACAGTATTCGCCTTATGACAACGTCGGGAAGAAAGATTACCCGGCTACGCTCGTGAAGGTTTCAGTAAATGACAGTCAGGTACCTTACTGGGAAGGCGCAAAGCTGGTCGCTCGGATGCGTGCACTGAAGACAGATCACAATCCCTTGCTGCTCAAAGTCAATTTCGGCGCCGGGCACGGTGGCGCATCAGGTCGCTACGATGCGTTGCATGAAACAGCTTTCGACTACGCGTTTATGCTTTGGCAAATGGGAATTAGTCAGTAGCCGACGGCAGTGTTGGGTGAGTCTCCTCTGTGCGACCTCTGTGTTACTCCGTGTCTCGGTGGTTAGAAGGACGGCCAAAAACCACCGAGGCACCGAGAACACGGAGGTCGCACAGAGGCAGCAAGAGCTAAGAATGACCAGATTAGACCAATCAGTTAAGTTGCTGGTCCTCGTCCTCGTAGCCTGTACCGCATGCTTCGCACAACAAACTCCAGCGGCGGACGACAATGTCATCCGAATACGAACTGAGCTGGTCCAAACCGATCTCACCGTGCTCGACAAGAATGGCCAGTTCGTGAGCGGCCTGAAACCCGAAGACTTCGAATTGAAGTGGGACGGTAAACCTCAACCCATTCTCTTTTTTGAACGAGTCGCAACCGGTTCTGCCACCGAAGCCCGACAATTAGCCGCTGTCGCGAAGTCTGCAAACGCTTCAAAACGCTCTCTCAATGAAGATCGGGACGAGGATTCCGATCGCGTCCGCACAATCTTTTTTTATGTCGACGACACGCACTTGAGCGCTGAGGGAATAGCACGAGCGCGTAACGCTTTATCTGAGTTTGTTGACAAAGATATGAAGCAAAACGATCAGGTAGCGATCGTATCAACTAGCGGTCAGATTGGATTTCTGCAACAACTAACAGACAACAAGCTAGTGTTGCGCACGGCGATTTCACGACTCATCACGAAACGTGTCGGCGAAGGCTATACGGGAAAGACTCGAATCACTGAATACATGGCCAGCCAAATAATGAATTACAACGATAGAGGGCTGTTCGCGTATTTAATGGAGTCAACCAAGCTCGAGCAACAGATGGGCGCCGGGAACCGTCACGGAGATCACCGCACCGCGAGCTCTTATTCGGCAGAACCGTATCTACGGAACCGGCTGCGTCAAATCGAACAGCAGGGCCGGCTCAGTGCAAAACAAACCTTGACCACTCTTCAAGGTCTACTTAATACGACAACGGGTTTGGCAGGTCGTAAATTACTCTTCGTTCTCTCGGACGGGTTTTTGGTTGAGCAACAAGATGCCGACGTCATTGAACTTCTTCGTGACGTTACGGAGGGTGCGGCAAAAACTGGCACCGTCATCTACACAATCGATTTGCGTGACACCTCATCGATCTCCTCGATTGATGTGAGTACCAACGACGCAATCGATTTCTCGTCGAGAACGTCAGGCCTCCAGATGTCAGAGCGCACCGCAAACCGGGAACCGCTGCAACGAATGGCCGACGAGACAGGTGGCCGCATACTACTAAATCCAAACTCAATTCCTGAGCAAGTGGCCGAGGCTCTACAGGAAAGTGCTGACTATTACCTGCTTGCGTGGCGGCCTGAAAACCCAGATCAACGTACCAGCAAAGCTCGCTTAAATGTCGTGGTCCGTAATCACCCTGATCTCCGCGTACGCTTACGTAAAAAGTATTGGACTCCAATCACGGCTGAGAACTCAAAGAAGGCTAATTCCGCGATCGCCCAGGAAACCAGGGCCGTGGAATTGCAGGCCGCATTAGGATCGCTTTATCCACGTACTCAGGCTCCAGTTCAGCTTTCCACGGGATTTGTTGCCGCCACGATTCGCGGTAGCATGGCGCTTAAACTCTCGATGCAAATCGAACCGGAGTTATTTGCTGAAGTCATGGAAAGCGAAACTAAAAAGACTGAGCTTGACGTGATGGGCGCGGCAGTAGATGACCGTGGAGTAATTTCGACGTTCAAGCAACTACTAACTATCACGCCGCAAACACTGGCAAATCATGAACCGGTAATCTGGCACCAGGAGTTAACTGTGCCGCCTGGACTTTACCAGGTCCGGGTTGCTGTGCGTGAAAGAATAACCGGCTGGACTGGCAGTGCGTTGCAGTGGATTGACGTGCCCGACCTATCGCAAGGACAGTTGCAAATGAGCAGCCTGTTCATCGCCGAACGTAGGGACGATGGATTAGCGAAATCACCATCTCCCACTCCAGTGAAGGTGAGCGTGGACCATACACTTCGGGCACGATCAGTGCTTCGGTACCAGACCTACCTTTATGGCGTGAGCCCTGAGAGTCTTTCTGGACTCGAAGTAAAAGCTGGAGTGTTAAGAAATGACCGGCCAGTGCTAATGATGCCGCAAACCAAAGTTCCTTATATTGAAGGTGCAAATCAGCGTGGTATGCCTTACTGGTCCGAAATCTCTTTGAACACCTTGCCACCAGGCCGATACGTGCTGGTTGTTACGATCTCCGATCCTAAGGCACGCTTGAGCGCCACTCAGCAAGTAAACTTCCGCATCGAATAACCAGCTAAGAGCCTTCTAGTTAATCGCTAAAAGTAAATCTTAAATTTGGTGCGGCTTTGCTGCTCAGTGCAACCTTTGTGTTCTTTGTGTCTTTGTGGTGGTCACAATTTGCAGCAGGGAGCCACCACAGAGTCACCGAGAACACAAAGGTTGCACAGAGAAGAACAACAGGCTACCTCGCGCGTGGATCCATCTTTACCACCAGTCGCTGCGTCAATGTCGAATCATTAACTATCAACCGCACTGTGTAGTCACCCGGCAGAACTGTCGGTCGTGGACCAAATCCCTCACCACCACCTCCACCACCTGGTGCTCCCTGTCGCGCGGTACGTGGCGGCGGAGTAGGCCGGAGATCCCAGATCCAACGATGCATTCCCTTCGCCCCCGACAAGGTTGGCGGAGTCGGTCTCCAAAAAGCCGGGATGTTCAACGTATCCGGATCTACAGGCGCCGGCTTATCATCGCTCGAGTAACGACGAACAAGATCTCCTGCCGGATCCAGGATCTCCAAGACCACTGGTCCATTCGATGACGTTCCGAGGTAGTAATCAATCACAGCGCCCGCCGGAGGATTTTCAGCCAGCGCCTCGTCTCGAGGTATCGGGGTTCCATTATCTCCACTTTGGATAATATTGATCGCGACCGCAGGCGCAAAAAGAAATGCGCTTGAATTCTTCAGCGTGGGACCAACCTGTCGCAGGGGCGTGATGTTGTCCAACACCCAGAAACCTCTACCATGCGTCGCCACAATCAAATCGTCGCCATGTATCGCGAGGTCCCGAGCAGATGCGGGCGGTAAATTCAATTGTAGAGTTTGCCAGTTATCGCCATCATCGAACGACACAAACACGCCAAGCTCAGTACCTGCAAAAAGCAAACCTTTTTTTTGCGGATCCTCTTTGACAGTTTGGACATAAACACCCGCAGGCAAACCGCCGGTAATCTTTTGCCACGACTTACCAGAGTCCTTCGTACGGTAGATGTAAGGCTCGTAGTCCTCAAGCTGGTGACGTTCGACAGCGGCATATGCTTCGTTTACATCAAAATGCGATGCCTCCATCATCACTACCTTGCTCCAGGAGCTTACATCTGGTGGCGTGATGTTCTGCCAAGTCTTTCCGTCATCTTTTGTCAGCTGGAAAAGACCATCGTCAGTCCCAATCCACAACATCGAAGCGCGTAAAGGAGACGGTGCAATCGTGTAGATTACGCCGCGACGTTTTTCGGGCGGAGCATCGGCGGCTGCGGTCTCGTTTAGATTTGCAGGAATGCCAGGGTCTTCTCGAGTCAAATCCTGGCTTATCTGCGTCCAACTTTCGCCACCGTTTGTTGTTTTGTAGAGATATTGGTTTGCGTAATAGAGAGCTCGTGGATCAGCTTTTGAAAAGACCAGTGGCTGGGTCCATGCATGCCGAAAAGGACCACTGCCTTTCTCAGGTGACACGTTCTGCGAAGCCCCAGTCTCAACGTTACAACGAGTTACAGTACCTCCGAACAGCAACTCCGGATGCAATGGATCAGGAGCCGTGTAACCGGCTTCACCTCCAGCGCACAAGCCGGCCCAGTCCCGGTTTGAAATCTCGCCGTGATTACTTCTGGACGGAACTCCAATAGCTCCACTGTCTTGCTGCGCGCCTGTAATCCAGTAGGGGAAACGATAATCCGCAGCAACATGGTAAAGCTGAGCGGTGGATTGGTTGTACCAGGAACTCCAGGTCTCAGCGCCATCTTCGGTCACTATAGTTCCCTGGTCGCTTGCCGCAATCATTCGTTTCGGATCATCGGGGTTGATCCAGAGTTGGTGGTAGTCGTCTCCGCCCGGTGCTCCCTTGATGGCGGTCCAATTCTTACCACCATTTGTCGATTTATAAATTGAAGTGTTTTGTACATAAACCGTATCCGGATCTTTTGGATCGGTAGTTACCTTATTAAAGTACCAACCTCTTCCCCAGATTCTGGTGTCCGCTGAAATTTTGGTCCATGTCGTCCCGGCGTCATTCGAGGAGAACAATCCGCCTTCCTTTGCATCCACGATCGCATACAGACGATTCGGATTGGTTGGCGTCACAGCCAGTCCAATCCGACCAAGTCCTTCCACAGGCAGACCAGCTGTCAGTTGCGCCCAGGTGTTGCCACCGTCGGTTGACTTGAAGAGGCCACCACCTGGACCGTTTGCTGGAGTGTAGATAAACCAGGGTGGACGACGAACATTCCACAAAGCCGCGTAGATCGTCTGTGAGTTCGTTGGATCAAAGGCCAGATCAATCGCCCCTACGTCATTATTCTTGAACAATACTTTCTGCCACGAGTTTCCGCCGTCGAGCGAACGGTAGACGCCGCGATCGGGATTTGGTCCATAAACATGGCCCAGAGCAGCAACGAAAACTACACTTGGATTTTTTGAATCGACAATAATGCGACCAATCTGACGAGTAGCTTCCAGCCCCAGATGTTTCCAGCTCTTGCCTCCATCAATGGTTTTATAGACGCCATTGCCAAACGAAATTGAATCGCGCATGTCGGCCTCGCCGGTACCTACGTACACGATTTGAGCGTTGGACGGAGCGACCGCGATTGCACCAATTGACGCGATGCCTTGCGAATCAAAAATCGGCTTCCAGGTCCGGCCCGAATTCAACGTTTTCCAGATTCCCCCACCAACAGAACCAAAATAATAAGTGCTGAGTTCGCCAGGTACGCCACTGACAGCATTCACCCGTCCAGCCCGGAACGGACCAACGTTACGCCAGCGCAGTTCAGTGAAAGTGCTCGGATCGATCTTGCCTTGAGCGAACCCCGCGGGGATCGGCAGGCTGATACCGAACAACAAAGCGGTCGTGACTGGCGCCAAAAAACGCAGAAATAACCGACGATTCATCGACTAATCTCCTCAATTCATGAAAGCTTATACCCTTGGTCTAAGTAGCTCGTGGGAGGGACAATCATACACTGGATCGCCTATCGGGTTGCGGCATAGTGAGACTTGGGGGTTAAATATACCCCCAACGAGTGCGATGGCTGTCCGACGGCTTCGATTGGGAGTGCGGCGCAATCGAAGATATTGAAACGCGGACGCTGAATTGGATCACATGGTCGGTTCGACACTGGGGAATTATAAGATCCTCGAAAAGATTGGCGAGGGCGGCCAGGGAACGGTCTATAAGGCGATCGACTCGAAGCTTGGCCGCACCGTTGTGATTAAAGTCCTGCCTGCGGAACTCACTGCCAAAGAGGCCAATCTCAAGCGCTTTGAACGCGAAGCGCGTCTCGCTTCGGCCCTCGATCACCCAAACATCTGCACGATCTTCGATCTTGATGCGATCAATGGTATCCATTTCATTTCGATGCAATTCATCGAAGGTCGCAATGTTCGACAACTAGTCAATGGTAGACCCCTCTCGCTGGAAAGCGCTTTGTCCATCACGCTGCAAACAGCTGACGCCCTGGCTGCAGCCCATGCACGCGGTATCATTCATCGCGATATTAAGGCCGGGAACGTGATGGTGACGCCTACTGGACAAGTGAAAGTTTTGGATTTTGGTCTAGCGAAACTGCTCGATGAAGAAGCAGCGCGAACTTCTGGTATTCATCACACGGAAATAACTGAGGTTGGGATTCCTTATGGCACTGCCACCTACGCAGCTCCGGAACAGGCTCGAGGTGAAAGAGTTGATGCGCGTGCTGACATTTTCTCTACCGGAGTATTGCTTTACGAGCTGTTGACCGGCACTTGGCCCTTTCGTGGTCAAACTGCGGTTGACGTCCGTCATGCAGTCTTGCACGAAGAACCTCCAAGACTTGCCAGCGTAAGACCCGGTCGGGTTCCGCCGCGGTTACAACAGATCGTTGATAAAGCACTTGCCAAGGACGTTCGGGATCGATATCAAAAAATCTCTTACTTCGCTGATGACTTGCGAGTACTAATTCGCGAACTCGGCACGGAAGCAATGCAGGATCTCGACGAAACTGTTGCCGTCGCACCAAGGCACCTAAATACCGGCGGCGCTGTGACTCGCGCGTTGCGATGGCTTACGGGTTCCAAGAGTGGCGATCAGCAAAGTCCTGTTTCGGGAGGACCACGTAGCCCACAAGCAGTCGACGGCCATCAGAGTCCACAAACGAGTTTGAGTGAAGGAGATCGTAAGAGCGTCGCCATACTTCCCTTCAGAAATGTTGGCAATGATAAAGAGATCGACTTTTATCAGTTCTCTCTCGCGGACGCTGTCATTACAGAACTGGCGCGTGTGCGCTCCTTAATCGTGCGTCCCTCGTCCGTAATCATCAAATATCAGAACCGCGCCATTGAACCCGGAGAAGCGGGGCGCGAACTAGTCGTTGACGCAATCCTGACTGCAACGTTTCTGCGCGCGGGCGAGCGACTGCGCGTTACGGCCCAACTGCTTGATGTCGGCAATAGCGAAATTCTTTGGAGCGAACGAATCGATGCAGACGCAAGCGATATCATCGGCGTCCAGGATACGATCGTTAAGCGCATTGTCGAGGGGTTGAGGCTGGAACTGAGTCCGGACGAAGCTGTGGAACTCGCCAAGGGAGCGACCGCAAATTCTGCCGCCTCGGATGAATATTTGAGAGGTCGAGATTGTCTGGCGACGTTCATCTATCACTCGATCGAACGCGAACAGCTCGACAGCGCCATGGAACATTTTCGGCGCGCTACTGAGATTGATCCGAAATTTGCGCTGGCTTATTCAGCGCTGGGAAGCTGTTACGTCAATCGCGTACTCAAAGGTTTGGGACAGGCTGGGGATCACGATAAAGCTAAACTTACATTTCGTAAGGCGCTTTCTTTAGATCCGAAGTTGCTTGAAGCACGCATGCAGATGGTTTTTATCTACTTAACCGGAGGGCAGAAACAGAAAGCGCGCGCCGAGGTTGAGTTGCTAAGACGCGAATATCCGAATGATGCAGGGGTACAGTTTGTACGTGGAGTCGTGGCCCGACTCGACGGCGAATACGAGCGAGCTCTCCGAGCCTTCGGCCGAATGGCTCGTATTAACCCTACTGATCGAGTCGTCGCCAGCTACAATCGCAGTCGTATTTACATGTATCAACGCCAATACGACGAGGCGCTGCGAGAGTTGAACGAAGGCGCTGCGATTGAGCCCGAGCATCCGATGATCAAGGTCTTTCGCGGCCGTGTTCTTTATTATCGCGGCGAGATTGCCGCCGCCCTAAACGTTCTCGAACAAGTTCTCGAGAAACACCCTCAAATGGATGGCATGCGTCCCATCCTGGCCATCTGCCTGAGCGCGATGGGCCAACATACGAAGGCTAACGAACAGTTGACCCATAAAGTCAGGCTGGTGGCCGAGGCGGACTACGACATTTCGTACTGGTTGGCTTCAGCTTACCTGTTACAGGGCCGACAGGTTGAGGCGCTACGTTGGTTGGAGACCGCGATTCGATTAGGTAACGAAAATTATCCGTGGTTCGAGTCAGATCCAAACTGGACCGATATGCACGAGGATCCTCGTTTCGTCGAATTAATGAAGCGTATAAAAGAGCAACGCACTCACAGCGGGGACCTTTCCGAATGAAGACTTTTGTAGTAGGCGACGTCCACGGGCGTTGTGCTCAACTCCTTAATCTGCTTGATATGTTGCCGCGCGATCCTGCCAACGATTCGTTGGTATTTTTAGGCGATCTGGTTGACCGCGGCGCGGATGCTCCCGGATGCGTTGAGCAAGTGATGAATCTCTGTCACAACGATCCGGAAAAGGTGATCTGCCTGCGCGGAAACCACGAGCAGATGCTGATGGACTTTGTTGACGGCATTAACAACATCTGGCTTTCAGCAGTCGTGGGCGGTGAAAAAACTTTTGAACAATACACTGGACGTTCAGCTCAGATCGATAGTGAAGAGGATCTGACGGAGGCACTCCGCGACTTCAAGGCTCATCTACCTGCAGAGCATCTCGAATTTTTCCGGCAAACTCCACACTTCCACGAAGATGACCTGGCTATCTATGTTCATGCCGGACTCGAAGAGGGCAAGCATCCGCGAGAGAGTTCAGACGTATCGCTTTTGTGGTTACGAAATATGGATTTCTTCAAGAATTATCGTGGCAAGCCATGCGTCTTTGGTCACACACCCACGCCTCTTTTACCGTTCCGAGGAAGACTGGGACGTCACGGCATTTACATGTCTCATAGCGCAGTAGGTCTCGATACCGGCTACAATCATGACTCCCCACTCTCGTGTCTCTCGTTGCCGGATTTCAATCTCTATCAGACTTACGCCGATGGACGCGAGGAGTCTCACCAAATTACTTCGTTCATTCCGGATGCTCTGAAACAGATGCAACGCAAAGCCGGCCTGCTTAAATAGAAGTATTCGAGAGTGTGGGGCAATACCAGAATCACACAGTTGGGAAGGGTGGCAGAGCGCATCAGTCGAGACTCTCTTTGCTCGATCCTAGCGACGCCCCCGCTCCTGGTTTACTCAATCACTTATAAAGAAACTGAGACCTGAGAGAAGAAACACTGGCGTGGGCGACGCTACAACTGACATTACAATTTCGAGTGTATCTGCCACACTTCCCGATTGCTGGAGAGTTGAGTCGTTTGCAGGGGGAGGAAGAGCGGGGCGTCGCTAGGATCGACCAAAGAGAGTCTTGATTTTTGCCGCTCTGCCACCCTTCCCGACTGCATGATTCTGGTATTTGAGTGTAGATGTCGCTCTGCACTTTCCAACCCGCATCAATCCTGGGAGTTTGAGTGCCCTTGCCGGTCTGCCACCCTTCCCGCTGGCATGATTCTGCTGTGTACGGTTCCAGAGTTAGGTGGTGCGATTGAGGATGTAATCGGCAATCAGACGTAGCGTGTCGGTGGGTCGATCAATCGTTGCCAGAGCAGCACATGCGGCAGTGTGAGCCTCATTCGCTGCCGCCTTTGTTTCGTCCAAACCATAAAGTCCCGGGTAAGTAGCTTTAGCAGATCGCGCATCCTTACCTGGAGTCTTTCCCAGATCCTCAGCACTTGCCGTCACATCCAGAAAGTCATCGGTGATTTGGAACAACAAACCGAGCTGGGCAGCATACTCTGACACAACACTCAACTCATTGGCGTCTGCATCTGCGATGAGCGCCCCAGCTCGTGCGGCTGCGACAATCAAAGCGCCCGTCTTCAATCGGTGAATCTCTTCGAGTTCGCCTGGTGAGACCTGTCGTGCCTCAGCTTCGATGTCGAGCGCCTGGCCGGCAACCATTCCTCCAGGAGTTCCCGCAGCTTTTGCCAACTCTGCGACCAGGGACACTTTTGTTCGGTCCGTGAGCAACTCGTCCTGTGCGATAGTTTGAAATGCGAGGGTCTGTAGAGCGTCGCCAGCCAGGATTGCCGTCGCCTCGTCAAAGCGAACATGACATGTTGGTCTGCCGCGCCTGAGGTCGTCGTCATCCATCGATGGGAGATCGTCATGGATCAGCGAGTAAGTGTGAATCATCTCAAAGGCGCACGCAGTCTTTAAGAGAGATTCAATACTCGCACCAAATGTCTGCCCGGTGGCCAACACGAGAGCGGGACGAAACCGCTTTCCTCCCGCAAAAACACTCCAGCGGATCGCCTGGTTTACTCGTTCCGGAGAAATGGCGTTCGAAGGTAAAAGGTCGTTCAACTCGACTTCGACGAGAGACCGATTGCGGGCCAGGAGAAACTCAAGTTCCAGTGCACTTTTGGCCACCACCTCAGAAGACATTCTCATCCTCACGGTCACTGGGTTTCTCGACAGGCTCGCTATACGGGCTGACAACCGTACGGCCCTGATTATCGCGTAGCAGCACTTCTATCCGGCGTTCCGCCTGATTTAGCCGATCCTGACACTCCCGCGACAGTCTAATTCCCTGTTCGAATAGATCGAGACTCTTTTCAAGCGGCAGATCTCCGTTCTCCAACTGGTGCACAATTTTTTCGAGCGCTTCAAGTGAGGCCTCAAAGCTTCGAGGAGATTCATCAGTATTCTTCATCGCTTTTCATTCTATCTATTTCTACCACGCGACCGGCGCGGCTTAGTTTTCGGCTTCGCTGTATTTGGATCTGGGCCACCAATCACCGGTAACTCCTTGACAACGCCATCAACTACTTTTTGGGTGAGAATATCATCATTTACCTCTACGATTTTCCATCGGTCTGAATTTCGCTTCAAAGTAAATTCGATACTCCTATCTGTTACGGGCGCAGTTGCTCGGGCCGTATCGCCTTCGGTTTTCACGGTTACAAATGAAGGAACAGCAAGAGCCACTAAAAGAAAGGGCTTTGGGTCTGATTTCGCCGCAAACTCTTTGACCTCTTTCGCAACTTCGTCTCGCACTATCTGCCTGACGCTTGGCATTAGAGACGGCAAAACCTTATCAATCTGCGACTCCACCGCCCCACTTAAAGCGCTACCATAGCGACCGGCAGCCTTTTCGCTAACCGACTTCAACAAGCTCTGGCTAATCGCCTCGTCATCGATATATTTTTCGAGCTCGGGCATATCATTGCGCTGAGCCGCATCAAGGATTGAAGCAACTGAGTAAGTTGGAGTCGACTGGAAATACCGCCAACCGAGAAATGCACCAGCAGCCACAACAATTAAGCCCACCAGTAAAAGCACACCGAGCACTGCCAGCACTTTGGGCCATCGTCGACGCCTACCGGCTGAGCTACGTGGACCCGTTGGACCATCCAGATTTATAACGATTCGTTTGCGAGCGGGCTCTGGTTGCATATGCTTGTTAGCTGTCGCTACTTACTCTTCCACACGTTCCACACGAGTGTAAAGCTTTCCTTTATTTAGGCGAACTGTAACCAGCTGATCGACCTCAATTGTGCTGGCGTCACGAATCAACCTGCCGTCTGAACCTTGAGCAATCGCATAACCTCGCTGCAACACTGCGAGCGGTGACAGCGCATCGAGCGAAGCGGCCGCGATTCCCAATCGTTCGCGCCCTGTTTGTACACGATCAGCAACCACATTTCTAAACACAGCTGAGACCGAATCGAAATGTGCCTTAACTGACGTCATTCGTCTTTGCAATTCTGCCGGCGAAAGTTTTTGGGCAACGGCGTTAGCCCGCATTTGTGAACGTCGCACCGTCTGGCCCATAGCATTCTCAAGGCGGTGATCTGCCGCCGTGGTTGCTAGACGGGCATTCCTCATCTGGGACTTAACCTCGTCGAACGCGTGAGACAGCACCTGTTCCTGAACACGAGAGCGGGCGTCTACAACTCTAAAGCGTGTGACTCGGACTAACTGCCGGGCCAGTTGATCCAATGCAGTGCAGATTTGATCTTCGTGCGCTGCCACTATTTCGGCGGCCGCAGAAGGTGTGGGCGCTCGATGATCGGCTGCAAAGTCTGCGATGGTTGTATCTGTTTCGTGTCCGACAGCCGAGATAACCGGTATCGCTGAATTTCTGATAGCTCTCGCCACCTCTTCGGTATTAAACGCCCAAAGATCTTCGGTCGAACCACCGCCACGTCCGACTATTAATACATCTACCCGATCGCTTGTGCGACCTTCCCGCACGGCCCGTTCGTGATACTGATTGATGAATCTAATCGCGCGGGCTATATCTGCACCGGCTGCCTCTCCCTGGACTTTCGCAGGAGAAAACAAAACATGGACCGTTCTGGTCCGTCTGCTGATGACGTTTAGGATGTCGCGAATAGCCGCACCAGTCGGGGAAGTTACCACTCCTACACGTCTAGGGAAAACAGGTAAGGGCCGCTTCAGCTCTCGCGCAAACAAACCTTCCGCGTTCAACCGATCTCGCAACTGCTCGAACGCGACCTGCAGTGCTCCTGCACCAACCGGATCGAGAGTTTCAACCACCAGTTCATACTCACCTCGCGGCGCGTAAATCGATAATTTGCCCCTGGCTCTGACATGCAAACCATCAACCGGTTTAAAGCGAATTCTTATGTTGGACGATCGGAAACACTTCGCCCGCAATTGTGAGCGCGAGTCCTTTAAAGTGAAGTACCAGTGACCGGAAGAGTGTGGCTTAAAGTTTGATATCTCACCCTCGACCCAAACGGATGCAAAGCGAGACTCGATGGTAGTTTTTACGGAATTCGTAAGCTCGGAAACGGTAAGCGGCCGTCGTTCCGTTTTATCAAAAAGAGCATTGAAGAGTGGTTGATTCATTCTTCCTAAGGTCCAATCTCCACAACCGGACTCAACCTGATCGACGCTCCATCTCGATTGGTACGAACTCGCACGCGCGGTGACGCCGCTGAGATAGAATTTGAAGCGTAAGTGATGGTATATGCGCTCCGCAGTTGTAAGACGACGTCGTCATAAGCCTTCTGCAGATCTTCCAGCCGATGAATTGGATAGTATAACCCGCCCGATGCGCTAGCCAGTCTGCGGCCTTCCTCCTCCGCTCTGGTCGTTAAGGTGAGGTAGCGAGTGCGCAACGGATCAATAGTTACTTCCGGTTTCGGAACGCTTGCTTCCGGAACTAATCCTGATGGTACGTAAAGTGGGTAGACGAGCGCACCAGATTCAGTCAGTGCTTCCAGAATAGCAGGAAAAGGAACAAACGATTTGTTGTCATCGCCATCCGACATCACGACGATTGCGGTTCTTTGACCTCGAAGCCCCTTGAGAGTAGAAGCAAGCACATAACCAAGAGCGTCATAGAGAGCCGTACCACCACCAGCATCGATCTCATCAAGCTTTCTCGAGAGCATTTGTCGATCAGTGCTGAAGTCAGAAATGACCTGGATGTCGTCGCGAAAACTGATGATTGAAATCCGATCTAGCGGACTGACTGTCCGGAGAAAATCTCTGGCCGCTTTCCGAATGAAATCCATTCTTTCTTCGACGCTACCTGACACATCAAGCAGCAGGACCAGGTTGAATGGCTCGTTAGCTGGAGAAACGCTCGTGACACGGCGCTCGACACCGTTTTCGAAGACCGTAAAATCCGACTCACGCATGCCGCCAATAGCCCGGCCATTTTTATCAGTCACGCTGGCAGTAAATCTCAAAAGCTGTGGCGCAACTCTGCTCACAATCTGCCCGGGTGGTGAGCCCTTGCGAAGGGTCGGCTCCTTCTCGAGTGGCGGCAGCGTCTTCGCATAGTCGCCAAACATTTTGGGAGAAACTCTACGAATGGCGTCGACCAGCTGGCTGTCACCACTGCGAACGATCGCGCGAGCTGCTTCAGTGAGCGGGCGTTCGCGGAGATCAGCGGGGGCAAGATTTGGATCTACATTTAGTAATACGACCCCTCGCTGTGTGTGAAAGTCCAGCGCTACTTTTTGTTCCTTTGGCGGCTTCTTCTCTCCGAGGTTTCCTGAAAGTCTGAACCATCCACCAGCTCTTTCTTTTATCTCAGGCAACTCAACTTCACTCATAAATCGCGGACGGCTTGCTTCCCACACAAAATTGAACTTTAAAGCCTCGAGCGGAACATCGGCGTGAATAGTCCCAGTATCAGTTCGAACGTCTGCCGACTCGACGTTACCAACGACATCAACCGCGCCCGCAACACTTTCGATCGAGATTTTGGACCGAGGTGGAACGCGAACAGTTAAGTCGATTCGGTCTTCGTCACGTCGGGCTTTGACGTCAATTGAGATGTGCTCGCCTTTGTTTTCGACAGTCAGATCCGAAAGGTCAACCGGCCGTCCGATAGAGGTGGCCTCGATTGTCACCTTCCGTTGCTGGTCATCTGAAGCAATAACGCTGACTTTACCGTTGCGAGTCTTGACCAGTAGGGAAACAGTCTCAGGCGTGTCGAGTTCACGCTGAACGGTTTGGGCATCAATAACTGAAAACACGCCGTTTGTCAGGATAAGGAGCGTGTTAAGAATGATAATTTGCGCCAGAAAACAGAGTTTTCCTTGATAACGTTCAAGGCATTCCATTAAGAACATCGTGACCGATCTTGCCCACAGAGCGCCGTAGGGTCAAGTTGAGGTAGCCCCAAAAACATCCACAGATTTCACCGGTGCGGCAGATTCTTAAATGCTACTGGAAAAGTCTTGTGCGTTACCCCCAAGTAGATGGTTATCGACGCCCCGCGCGAAGAGTAAGGCTCCGTGGCGCTGCGGGGGAAAAGTCTGTGCTATCTGTGTAATCTGTGGATCGCTCTAGGGTGTTGTTAACTGGGCCTGATCGGCTATCATACCGGGACTGAACAATCCGACCCCCTATCAGCAACTGCTCCGACGCCCGTTTATCGACCAGGAGTCTCCGTGGCACAAAGAGAACCAGTTAGGGAAAACCGCCTTTATATTCATAATCTTGTCAAACGGGATCCTCTGGCCGGATTGGCAGAAGACGTGCGAAAAGGATTGACCGCAGAACCGAAACGGTTCCTGCCAAAGTACTTTTACGACGAACTTGGGTCTCAACTCTTTGAGGCAATCTGCCTCTTACCTGAGTATTACCTGACGCGAGCTGAGAATGAGATACTCGAAAGATACGCGGATGAAATCGCCGCTGCTGTTCCAGGAAACAAAACGCTTTTGGAAATGGGGAGCGGTAGCGCCTCAAAAACACGTCTCGTTATCGAGGCGTTATTGAGAAGGCAGCCTGATTTGCTCTTCATTCCCGTTGACATTTCGGCGACGGCGCTCGAGAGCAGCTCTCGTATTCTGCTTCAGTCGTACCCACGTTTGAGAATCGAAGCCTACGCCGCAGATTACTTCGCTGGACTCGCCGAACTCGCCAAAAAACTCAGAGGACGCACGTTAGCGCTTTTTCTTGGTTCCAACATCAGCAACTTTGAGGAAGATGAAGCGCTCCGTTTCCTGAGAGCAATGAGAACTGTTTTGCAAAGTGGCGACGCGCTACTGCTAGGAGCCGATCTTAAGAAGGATCCGGCCGTACTGGAAGCCGCTTACAATGACGCACTCGGTGTAACCTCAGCCTTCAACCTGAACGTTCTCGCCCGCATCAATCGCGAACTCGGAGGTAATTTTGATCTTCGAGCTTTCAGGCACTATGCCTTCTTTAACGAATCGAGCTCGCGAATCGAGATCTACATTGAAAGCTTGCGCAACCAGACAGTCAAAATCGAAAAGCTCGACCTTGAAGTCGCGTTCACCGCTGGCGAATTAATTCATACTGAGAATTCCCACAAGTACGATCTCAACGCGATCGCACAACTGGCGAAATCCACCGGTTTCAAATGTGCGCGAACCTGGTTTGACTCCAAAGAGCAATTCAGCAGCAACCTGTTACTTGCCACTTAGACCGCCCGATGACGGCTGCCCCCGACAAAACAATCGTAGAGTTTCGAGGCGCTACTTTCTCCTTACCGACCGCTGCCACGCCAATCATCGACAACTTGAACATCACTGTCTCAAGCGGTGAAATACTAATCCTACTTGGCGAATCAGGTTGCGGTAAGACAACCACGCTGAAACTTATCAATCGATTACTTGAGCCCACCTCCGGCACAGTCATGGTTGAAGGAAAGTCAACCACGGACTGGAACGCGATCGAATTGCGACGTCACATTGGATATGTCATCCAAGAGGGCGGGTTGTTTCCGCATTTCACCATCCAGAGGAATGTCGGACTGGTGCCCGAACTACTGGGGTGGACCAACGACCGGCGGAACGCGCGCGTACGCGAACTGCTCCAAATGGTTGGCCTGGAGCCTGACAAATTCATCGATCGTTACCCGCGCGAGCTCTCGGGTGGTCAACGACAACGAGTCGGTGTGGCAAGAGCATTGGCTGCAGATCCGCCACTGCTGCTGTTGGACGAACCTTTTGGCGCCTTAGACCCGTTGACCCGAGCCAGTGTTCAAAAAGAGTTTGCTGAACTCACGCGACGCATGGATAAGACAGCGGTCCTGGTAACACATGACGTTCGTGAAGCGCTGCTGCTGGGTGATCGAATAGCCCTAATGGATGCAGGCAAAATTGTGCTGTTAGAGACACCCGTCGGATTTGAGCGGTCGGATAATTCAAAAGCCCGCGCTTATGTAGAAACGCTGTGCATGGAGAAGACAGTTGAGAAGGAATGACTTCTCTTATGTTTCATTAGTCATTGATCATTTTCTTTTGCCATTTTGAAGAGCCAGTGCACTTCAGGATTTGAAACGATCAACGGCAGGCATATGCCTTAAATGAGTTGGACCTTTCTGCAAAATAATTGGCCCGAGTTGCTTTTACTGACAAGGCAACACATCGGACTCGTATCTGCTTCAATTCTGGTCGCGGTGTTGATTGGCGTTCCGACCGGCATCCTGCTCACCCGTTATCGTGCGCTGCACAATCCCGTCCTCGGTGTCGCCAACATCATGCAGACTATCCCAAGTCTCGCTTTATTTGGGCTGCTTATCCCACTTCCCTTTATCGGCGGTATCGGATGGAGAACTGCGTTGGTCGCACTCGTTCTTTACTCGCTCTTACCAATCATCCGTAACACCGTCACCGGCATACTGGGAGTTGATCCGAACGTGCGCGAAGCAGCAGTCGCAATGGGCATGACTGGTGGACAAATTCTCCGACAAGTTGAGCTTCCGCTGGCGATGGGCGTCATCATCACCGGTGTTCGAGTCGCGACTGTGATTGCGGTCGGAGTTACGACCATTGCTGCAGCTGTCGGAGCCGGCGGGCTTGGAGTCTACATATTTCGAGGTCTGCGGCAATATGACAATAACCTTCTTCTGAGTGGGGCCATTGCTTCGGCGCTTCTTGCTTTGATCGCCGATTTTCTGCTGGGACTACTGGAGCAGCGCTTTAGCCTGGAACAGAGAAATCGAGGTCTATTGCTAAGGCAAAAGATTTTGCTGATGGGAATTCTGTTAGTTGTTTGCCTTGGCGTCGTTGCCTCTCTTCGAACACAACGCTCAACTACAACAGCAACGGACGCCGTGCGCGTTACCGTCGCTTCGAAGGACTTTACCGAGTCGATACTCTTGGCTGAGATTATTTCTCAACTGCTGGAAGCTCATGGCGTTGCCGTCCAGAGGCGATTTGAACTAGGAGGAAATCTTCCCCACGAAGCCTTGTTGAGCGGCGAAGCTGATCTTTATCCTGAATACACTGGAACCGCGTTTACCGCCATACTTCACCACGAGCCGATCACAGATCCACGAGCCGTTTACGACCAAACTCAAAAGGAATACCAGGACAAACTCAATTTGGAATTGAGTCCCCCACTTGGATTTGAAAATACGTTTGCGATTCTGGTTCGCGGCAATGACGCACGAAAGTTGGGATTGACGACAATTTCTGACTCCGTTCCACATGCACCACAATGGCGTGCGGGGCTCGGGCAGGATTTCATGTCCCGTGCCGATGGCTATCCAGGCTTTTCAAAGGCTTACGGATTAAAGTTTGCCGAGGTACGAGAAATGGACTTGTCGTTGACCTACATCGCCCTGGCTTCCAATAAGGTCGATTTAATCGCCGGCAACTCGACTGAAGGCCGTATTGCGAAACTGGATTTGCTACAACTTCAGGATGACCGTCATTACTTTCCGCCCTACGAGGCGGTCTACATAGTTCGACGTGACTCATTGTCTCGAAGCCAAATCCTGCGCGAGGTAATTAACTTACTCGGGAATCGAATCACCACTGATGAAATGCGGCAGTTAAATTACGAGGTGGATGGGGACAAGAAAGACATCAAAGATGTAGTGCGGCAATGGATTATTCGCAAGAAACTCTAATCGGCTAAACTCATGACTAAGGGCCTGGGAGGTCGAGAAGCAGGGGGTAACAAATGGATCTAAGTCAAATGGATCTAAGTCAGTGGATTGTGTTGTTGATAGTTGCCGGGATTTGCGGCGCTTTGGGGCAGGCAATTACCGGTTATTCGAGGGGCGGTTGTCTGGTTTCAATTGCACTCGGGTTTGTTGGCGCACTTATCGGAATGTGGTTGGCACGGGTCATGCACCTGCCTGAGTTGTTTCCGGTGCAGATCGGAAGCACTAACTTTCCGATTGTGTGGTCCATCATTGGTTCGGCGCTGTTTGTGGCGGTGATTACTTTGTTAACGCGGCGACGGTCGTGAGTTGAAAGTTCAGATGGACTCTTTAGCGTACCTTTAATCGCCCTCTGATTTAGGGCACACTCATACCGCGATCGCCAAATTCGAAACGAGTGGGCGGCCACGGAGTGCCTCCCCTTCAGCGAGGCGAGCTTGAGATTGAATTGCCGGGTTGGTTGTGAGGCTAAAGGTCAGCCACCGCCACCCTGATGATCCGGCGGATCAATGACATTGCTTTCGGCATCAGCGGAATCCAAATCTGACTCCGCCTCGCCACCACCACCTTGATGATCTGGTGGATCAATGAGTTCGTCCGGGTTAGGTTCTCTTTCCTCGAACATTGATTCAACCCTCCTGCCTGTTGTGGGAGTAAAAAACTAGTTCAACTCTCTGTAGTAAACCTGAATATCTGGACGCAATATATATAAATTGAATGCTTCTGCACCCCAACTTTGTTGCAATTGATTGCAAACTATCTTCGCTTGCTCAAGCTGCGTTGCTGCACTCTCGCGATTACCAAGTTGGGCATTCGCTTTTGCTCCGATCAACAAAGCGCGCCATTCGGCTTCCAATTGCGAAGCAGACGCGAGCCCTCCCTGAATTTGTCCAGCAATATCGGCAGCGAGCCTTGCATTGCCCGACTCAAGAGCAGCATCAGCCTGGGCCAACAAGGCCTTCGTCTTCAACACCATGTCGCCCGACTTGTCGGCTAACTTAACTGACTCTTCGCAAAGCTTTTCGCCATCGCGCCCCTTGGACGACCGGGCAATTACCAATCCCAACGTAAACTTCCCCTCGATCATCGTGTCCTGGTATTCACCCGCCAACGCGAGAGCTTCGTTCACCTTTGTCCGAGCAACAGAAAAATTCTGCTGACTCAAAAATATCTGTGCGTCGATAAGCTTGAGTTCCGCGACTAAGGGTTTCAACACATCGGTACCACCAGCGGCCACGGGTGCAAGCTCGGTCAAGTTTTCTTTTGCCTCGTCGAAACGTCCGAGCCTCCACAGTAGGTTTGTCTTGTTGGTTTGGCTGTACGCAGCCTTGATTGGATTTCCAACCTGTTTGTAGATCTCGAGAGCTTTGCTGTAGTTATCAAAAGAAGCCGGATAATTCCCTTGTTCAAAAAATACGGCGCCAAGTTCCGTAAACACATCCGCAATCGCAGGCTGACTACTACCTTGCTGGGCCAATTCCATTTTTTGTTCGAGCGCTCGGAGCGCCGCCGCGTAATCTCCCTTTCTACGATTACCCCTGGCGATCTGAGTAAGACATTGAGAGATATTTTTCGGATAGTTACCCTGCTGGAAGAAACTGAGCGCCTGATCGATCAGCGGCAGTCCCTGGTCGATTCTTTGCGTTTGAATGTACATACCACCGAGATTTGATCTGGCAATCGCTTCTCGTCGCTTACTCTTTCCCGTTTGGGCCAGGTCTATCGCCTGTAAATAGTATTTCTCGGCGTCTGCATAATCTCCTTTGTCGGTGAATGAATTGCCAAGTTCAATCAAACCGCCGGCGGCGAGACTCTCGAGGCTCCGCTGTTGCGCGAGCGCGACTGCTTGCTGCGCTACTTTCAACGCTTCGGTTAAATTTCCTTCGCTGGCGGAAAGCGTGCTCAGTTCGATCATCGCATTGACTTGTTGCGCTTCATTTCCCAGCACGCGCGCGGCATCTAACGACTGCTGAAACTGTTCGCGCGCTTCGGCATATCTTCCTTTTTCCCTGAAAAGGATCCCGCGTTGCCGGCGCACCTCGTTAACGCCCTCATTATTTGTCTCGGCCCGGTACAAGTCTTCTGCCTTGTCGAATGCCGCGCTCGCTTTGGTGGAGTCCTGCTTGCGATTGTAGACAATGCCACTGCGCAAAAATGCAGTTGCGTACTGGCCATTTTTCTTTTCGATTGCCCGCTGATAGTGCTCCAGGGCCTTATCGATATCTCCATTATTTTCATAGGCATAGCCGAGATCCATATAAACATCGGGCTCCTCGGGGAGCAGCTTTGCGATTTGATCGTAAGCTTTGATTGCGGCTGCGAAATCTCTACGAACCGTGGCGGTGATAGCGTCTAAATAGAGACTGTCGATCGGAGAAAGAGAAGACCGGTCGGCAATCAATAACTCGTCTTTGGCCCGGTCAGTAAAGTCGAGCTCAGCCCAAGCCTGCGCCAGCCGCGCATGGGCCAACGAGTAGTTCTTATCAATAGCAATTGCCTGGCCGAGAGCTTTACTAGCCTGGTAATAAGCTCCATTTCGTAAAGCTTCGGTACCACGGTCGTACCACGTAAGCGCGGAGACTGGTGGTTGGTAGTAGTAACGCGGCCACCAGTAAATCGCTGCCGCGATCAACACGCCAGTCAAAGCAATAGCGCCGAGGATCGCATTAAACGAAAATCTCCGTCGTCGCAGCGACGTGGTTAACATGTTTAGCGATTTTGTTCCCCAGGCACGCGCCCCGACCGTGGACGCAGTCTTTCTGTTTGAGACCACTTTTTTGTCGCTGCTCAGACCTTCAGCAGCGGCTCTCAAATCATGGACCATGTCTTCGGCCGATTGATACCGACGGTCGACTTCCTTCTCGAGTGCCTTCAAAGTAATGCGATCGAGTTCATCAGTTACACGCGGATTGACCAGCGACGGCGTCTTTGGATTCACATGAATGATTTGCGCGCCTATCTCCATCACACTGGTACCCGAAAACGCCGACTGACCAGTCAAGCACTCGTACAAGAGCGAACCGAGTGAAAACAGATCGCTTCTGCCGTCGACAGGTTTGCCTTTCGCTTGTTCGGGTGAGAGGTATAGAGGTGTCCCGACGATTACATCACTTCTAGTTTGCGTGCCGTAAACGGTGTCCGCATCGAGATCGACACCACTGGATGATGAGGTGAAGAGTTGTTTGGCGAGACCAAAATCGAGGACCTTCACCTGTCCTCGCTCATTCATGACCACATTCGACGGTTTAATATCCCGATGCACTATTCCGTGTTCGTGAGCTTCGATCAAGGCGTCGCCAATAGCGGAAATGATCTCGACCGACCGGCGCAAGGTGAGACCTTCATCTAAAGCGTCGCCCAATGATTTGCCATTCACGTATTCCATGACAATAAATGGCTGACCGCCCGCCTCGCTCTCGCCATACTCGTAAACGGTAGCAATGTTAGGGTGATTTAACACAGAAACGGCTCGCGCTTCACGAATGAACCGGGCACGATAGTGATGATCAGTCGAATTCAGGAATTTGATCGCAACTTTACGACCGAGACTCTTATCCTCAGCGAGGTAGACCACTCCCATACCACCCTCACCCAACTTCTGGAGAATCCGGTAATGCGAAACTGTCTGGCCGAGCATTTCAGCAGGAATCCTTTGAGCGCGAGACAGGAAATAATCTTGCGACAGAGAGGCTTTGAGGAAAATCAAATCAACTCTGGGCGTAAGTTGCTGAGCGGCATTGTCCGCTAAAGACTTCTCAAATTCAAGAAGCCCAATTTTGTTGGGGGGTACTCCGTGGCCGTCCCCTCCGATTTGCAGCGTGGTGTCTTTCCAGAAAGTGGCGATTTATACCGTCGTGGCGGTCCGAGTCTTCTCTTAACCACAAG
>DATIBX010000653.1:0-4150 GCA_035457105.1 Pyrinomonadaceae bacterium | reverse complement strand
GCTACTCTGAGCCGGACGCTCATGGAAGAGCAGATTGAATACGTTCCAAACTTCTCGGTCAAAGAGATCAAATCCAATCACCTGATCGCAACGGACTCGCGCAGTCTTACTCCTAACTTACTGATGTTAGTTCCACCATTCAGAGGGTCCAGTGCTGCTGCGCGGCTCGGCGCTACCGATGCGGATGGGTACATCAACGTCGATTCGACAATGAGGGTGGTTGGGCTGGAGAGAATTTACGCAGTAGGGGATTGCGTTAGCTTTGGTGGACCAAAGCTGGGCCATATGGCCGTACGTCAAGCGGAAGTCGCCGCTGCAAATGTGGCAGCACAGATAACGGGTGAAGGCGCGCCGTCGTATTACGAACACAACTTGACCATGATCCTGGAAACAGGTGATGGCGATAGTATTTACTTCCAAAAGGATCTTTGGTCCGATGAGCCGTCGAGTGTTCGGCAAGGTCGCTTCTGGAGTTGGGCAAAACGAGTACATCAGAAGTATTGGAAAGCCACTCACGCCTAGTCTAATGAAATCTCGATCGAAACTGCTATGGATGCTGACTGCTGGAGGACTGGCTGGTTTATATGCACTTGTTATTCGACCGTGGCATCTCCGTTGGGGCGCAACGGACGCTGAAATCGAAATGACTCTGCCGTGTGATGAATTGGTCGAGCATCCAAAACTCAATGCAACACACGCAATCACTATCGATGCTCCGGTTTCAAGAATCTGGCCGTGGCTAGTGCAAATAGGTCAGACTCGTGGCGGATTTTACAGTTATGCCTGGCTGGAGAACGTAGTCGGTTGTCATATGCACAACGCCGATCGGATTCATCCCGAGTGGCAGGACCTGAGAGTCGGAGACGAAGTTTGGTTGCATCCGAAAGCTCCTCCTCTTCGCGTGCTGGCAACGGAGCACGAAAAATACATCGCGCTTGAGAAGTGCTGGACGTTTTATCTAAGGCCCATCGATGAAAACCGCACGCGCCTTATTATTCGCGGTCGCGGCGACTACTATCCGGATTTCAAGAACGCGTTACTGAATTTCATTTATTTCCGTCTCATCTTCGAACCCGCTCACTTCATCATGGAGCGCAAAATGATGCTTGGTGTCAAAGAACGCGCTGAAGCCACAACGAACGGTAATGAGTGAACGCCTATCTCTGGATAGTTTTTGGCATTCAGCTCCAAGCGCCGACACGGTCTTCAGTTCGGCCCTAATAGCGAATCTGCCGGATATCGCCAAACGGTATTTCATCCACACAATCGCACCAGGGACGCGGCTCGCTCGCGCAGTTCGTTTGCGCATGCATGGCGAAATTAAATTAGGGACGTGGGGGTCTTTCCGCGCCCAAGAGGTGATTCGCTCGGATCGCGGGCTAATCTGGCAGGCGGTGGTGCGTATGAAGGGCTTGCCAGTAAGTGGCTATGATCGTTTCCTCGACGGTGCCGGCGAGATGCGTTGGAAGTTGCTTGGACTCATTCCCATCATTAGAGCTTCCGGCGCTGACATAACAAGGTCGGCGGCGGGCAGGTTTGCCGCTGAAAGTGTTTGGCTGCCTTCACTACTCCTGGCACCCGATGTGAGCTGGACGGTCGCGGATTCGAACGTGGTCCGCGTGACTTTGAACGTTAATGGTCAGGCTGCTGAAATGGAGTTTGTGATGGATGAAAGCGGTTGCTTACGAAACATGACTATGCAACGTTGGGGAAATCCAGAAGGCGGACAGTTTCATCGGGCCAGTTTTGGAGCGATTGTTGAAGATGAATCGACTTTCGGCGGCTACACAATTCCAACCAAGCTACGTATCGGATGGTATTTCGGAACCCAGCGATTCGAAGCTGAAGGTGAGTTCTTTAGGTGCACAATCGATGATGCAGCGTTTCGCTGAACCGCGTTTAGACTGCCACGGTCAACATCAAATTTGTGAACTTATGAGAAATCGAAATGAAGGGAAAACCGGAAAGAGATCACATAGCGGAAAGAAAACTCTGGAGTATCTCGTCGGAAACGGCAGCGGTTCCACTTTCGCTCGTGCTGTTTCTCCTCTGGACGGCGGCAACGTATCTGCTGGAAGGCCGGATCGGCTTATTGCGGCAGCCTACCCTAATCGGTCGCTGGATCTACGTAGTGGTCGCCAATATCCTCATCGGCACAGTGGCGGCAGCATGGGTCCTGCGATCACTTCTGAATTCACGGCTGGTCACTCTAGACCAACTCGGTTTCCGTCCTCTTGGTCGCACATTGTTCGCCGTGGTGATGGCCGCAGTGGTGGGGTTCGGAATTTTTCTGTTGCAGAAGCCGGTCTCTTTAGAATCGGTGGTGCTGCTCAATGCTTTCGCCCAAGTTTTACAGACTTCGATTGCGGAGGTCCTGGTCTGTTGGGTGGTGGTCGGAACCAGCGTTGAAGCCCTGATACGTGGGAATAGCAGGGTCATTTCCCTGCTCGTGCCAATCTTGGCGACCGATCTGCTGTTCGGAATCTACCATTTTTCGCACAGCGCCCCGTTCAATCAACTCCACGTCGCATTCTTCCTCATGATTCCTGGCCTAGCGACCAGTCTGATCTACTTCCTTGGCCGGGACGTTTATGCCACGATCCTGTTTCATAACTACCTGGGCATGACCGGAGTGATGCGAAGCGTGGAACTCAGCTTCCTCCAGCATCCCCTCTACCTGATCTACATTCTTACATTTATCTCCGTCACTGGCCTGGTTGGGATTCACATTTTTCTGCTGGTTAAAGGAAACTCACGTGATAAAACCAAAAGGACTTCGTGACACACTAATAGCAAATGGGTGAGGTCGTTGAGTAAGACCGCATCAGGTTCGGATGTATTTGGTGGGGTTGATGGGACTGTTCAGTAACGCCGGCATTGCACCCATGCGGCTAGCTGGAGTTGCTCACCCGATCGCACTCGTCGGCGCGCTCGATTTCCGTCTCAGTCGCAAGCTCCGATTGGAACGAACCATTGCCGAAAGTGCAAATTGGAGGCTTAATCTAATTGGAACCCCCGCAGGCTACGATGGCGCGTGTACAGCCAGCCGCACATCGTGTCCGCCAGCGATGAGTCGTCCGCCGTCGGGCGCGAAGGCAACAGCGTAAACTGGTGCGATGTGCAGTCCAATACGGGTAATCAGTTTGCGACTGCTCACGTCCCAGAGTGCAATCATATTGTCGTCACCTGCCGAGACCACTTGCCTGCCGTCTGGCGAGAAAGTTACTGACTTGATGCGCGCTATATGATTAAGTTGCCGCGGCGACAAATTAATGGTTCAAGTTACAGTGAAGAGGAGCGGTAACTTGAATCAATTACTTGCCGTGAGTGGAAGCAATTACTTGCCGCAAGTTCAATCAAAACCGAGAGGTTTCACATCTCCGTCTTTTCTCCGACTCGTGTTTGGAACCATTAACTTGCCGAAAGTGCAAATTGGAAGCTAAGCCTTGCCGGAAGTGCAATAGTGAAAAGAAAACCCAAGTCAGAGATCGTTGAGAATGCTATGCGGCGTATTCTCTAACGTAATATAACTCGGTTTCAGAGTGCTACGCCAACCTCGAAAATGAAGCTCCGGAAGAAGTAAAAAAATTCTGGAGAGAGATGAATTTCAAACCTTAGACACAACTCACACCAACCGTTCATCCATTCATGGTTTTTGGCCTTACAACGACGGTTCTTGCCCATCCAATCCGAGATTTAGATTGTTAGGCGATTGTGAGTACGAATCCAGGGTCATTGACGGGACCTGCCAGTCGACGCCCACTCCGGACTGCGAGTTTTTGGCGAACCCACTCTAAGAATTGGGCTTTCACCAAAATACTAGCGTGTCCACCGGCCGTTTGGAGTGCGGACTGGTCCGGGATGGAAAAACTTCTCCGGAGTCATCACTCCGTCTTTTTTGAAAACCATGCCGTTCTTCATTACAAACTGGACGTTGCGAAGCGCGTCTATGTCCGTTAGTGGATCGCCGGAAACAGCGATCAGATCAGCGAACAATCCAGGCTTGATTGGTCCACGTTCTCTGATTACATCGGCAGCTTTGTAGCCGTTAATTGTGATAGCCCGCAGGATATCGGCAGCTGGAATGTTGGCCGCCTTCCAGGTATCAAGAAAGGCGATCGTCATCTCGCCGCGAGTGAGCCACTCACCG
>DATIBX010000652.1:0-7026 GCA_035457105.1 Pyrinomonadaceae bacterium | reverse complement strand
TGGGGCTCAAACAACATGAGTAGCGAGAAAATGTCGAAACAAGTTCCGCTCGAGGCAGGAAGTCCTTTCGAAATTCGCGTAAACCTTGGCAGCGGTGAATCCGAGTCAGCGGTAAAGAAAGCACTCATTACAGGCGACACGGGTTTTCTTCATTCCTTCACCACGGGCTCGACCGTGGATGGGCCAGGGGTCCGCCTTGTCGCTTGGACAGCCGGCTGTCAGTGGCGATGCCTCTACTGCCATAACCCGGACACGTGGACCATGATGAATGGGATGCCCGTAGCGCTCGACCGTGCGATCGAAGAAGTTGCGAAGTATCGGCATGGCCTAAAAATCATGGGGGGCGGACTCACGATTAGTGGTGGTGAGCCTCTCATTCAGGATCGTTTTGTAGTAAGGCTACTCGCCGCTGTCAAGGGGCTTGGAGTGCACACGGCAATTGAAACCAACGGGTATCTGGGCGAGCGCCTGACTGACCAGGAACTTGAACAGATCGATTTAGTGTTGCTAGGTCTGAAAACCTGGACCACTGAGCGCCACACCCATCTTACCGGCAAAGACATTGGACCAACGCTGGAGTTGGCGCGACGGCTGTCGCGTTTGCGCCGAAAACTCTGGGTTCGTTTTGTGTTGGTGCCTGGGTTAACTGATGACCTGGAGAATATCAAGCAGATCGCCAGGTTTGCTGCAGACCTCGGTATCGTCGAGCGCGTAGAAGTGCTCCCCTTTCATCAGATGGGGCGCTACAAATGGCAAGAACTCGGAATTGATTACACGTTGAAAGACACAGCACCACCGACGCCTGGAATGCTTGAACTTGCCTGTGAGCAGTTTAAGGCGGTTGGGCTCAAGGCGTATTGATTGCGATCTAGATGATTAGATTTCGCAACCCCTTTCGGATTACATACAAATGGTCTGGATTGAACTCATCATTCTTTTGACTTGCATCGTGATTGGTGCACGTCTGGGCGGAATTGCACTCGGCACGGTGGCGGGTATTGGACTTCTCGTCTTTGTTTTTCTGTTTGGCTTACCTCCCGGTGGGCCACCACCGAGTGTGCTCGGAATGATCATCGCCGTGATTACTGCCCTGGCCACAATGCAGGCAGCAGGTGGACTCGACTATCTCGTCTCCATTGCAGAGAAGGTGATGCGCAAGCGACCGCAATACATCACCTTAGTGGCGCCAATTGTCACTTATTTGCTGGTGCTGGCATCAGGGACATCTCACGTTATCTACGCCGTACTGCCTGTAATTGCTGAGGTCTCACGGAATGGCAAGGTCAGACCGGAACGTCCACTTTCCATCAGTGTTATCGCTGGATTTCAAGGGGTAATTGCATCTCCCATTTCTGCAGCGACTGTAGCGATGCTCGGTTTCCTCATGGGACAGGGAATTTCACTTCCGCGCATGCTCGCGATTACTGTTCCTTCCACTTTTCTGGGCGTCGTGATCGGTTCATTGTCAGTTTCATGGCGAGGCAAGAATCTCGACGAGGATAAGGAATACCAACAACGTCTGGCGAGTGGACAGTTAAAACAGCCAGAAGCTATTCCGCTGCTGGAAGGGAAGAACCTTTTTCGCGCGCGCGGTTCGATGCTGCTCTTCATGCTCGGCATCGTCTTGGTTGTGTTGATCGGCATCTTTCCAAATCTCCGACCGGTATATGAGGTTTACGGCAGCGGTGTCACCGAAACAGATCAAGTGAGTATGGGAATGGCGATCATGATTGTGATGATCGCAATTGCCGGACTGATCATGATTGTCTTCAAGGCGTCGCCGGAAACCGCGCTCAAAGGCACCATCATGCGCAGTGGGATCACGGCGATAATTTGCATCCTGGGTATCTCGTGGCTCGGCTCGTCTTTCTTTGAAGGAAATCGTACCTACATCGTCGGCGGGGTAGAACATTTGTTACAGGCGTATCCCTGGACGTTTGCGATTGGAATGTTTGCGCTCTCGGCGATGCTTTTTAGCCAGGCAGCAACAGTTGCGATTCTGCTGCCTATCGGAGTCGCTTTGAAGCTGTCGCCTTTGATGCTCGTCGCTCTGTATCCGGCCGCTAATGGACTGTTCTTCCTGCCGACATACGGCACTTTGATCGCTGCAGTCTCTTTTGACCAAACTGGCACGACCATGATTGGAAAATATTTACTCAACCATAGCTTCATGCTTCCGGGTCTGGTAACCATCATCTCGACCGTTGCGATCGCATTGTTGTTGAGCAATGTCTTCAAATGAAAGGTCTCCTCGATGGAATGGCTAGCGAGATCACTTCGTGAAAATCCTGAAGTCGCATTATTCCTTGTGCTTGCGGTTGGTTACGGCCTGGGCAACATTCGAATCGGAAGATTCAAACTCGGTCCCGTAATCTGTGTACTGATTGCAGGTATTGCGGTCGGTCAGCTCGCCATTCCCGTCTCCGAGCCACTGAAGAATTCCTTCTTCATGCTTTTCTTGTTCGCTATTGGCTATCAAACAGGTCCGCAATTTTTTCAGAGCCTGCGACTGACTGGTCCAATACAAATAGTGCTCACAATTGTCATGTGCGCCACTGCGCTGGGGCTTACGGCCGGTATCGTTTGGCTGCGGCGCTTAAATACAGGAGACGCTGCAGGACTGCTTGCCGGTGCGATGACGGGTTCTGCAGCTTTCGGCGCAGCGGGCGAAGCGATTGGAAACATGAACACAACCGCAGCGCAACGACAAGTACTGCTTGAGAATGCAGCTGTATCCTTTGCAGTTTGTTATCTCATCGGAATGGTTGGAGTAATTGCGATTCTGACAAAACTTGGTCCATGGATCATGAGAGTTGATCTCGCCAGGGCTTGCAAGGATTTAGAGGAAGAAATGGGATCGCCGGAACGAGAGACTATTGCCTCTCCGTACTCTGTGTTTGAGACGCGCGCTTATGAAGTTTCAGAGTCTCTGCAAGGACGGACAGTGGCGGATACCGAAGCCAGTTTTGCCGGGTACAGAGTGTTCGTCGAACGAGTACAGCGAAAAGGGGATCTACTCAACGCGTCGGCGGAAGAGAAGCTCCTCGCCGGGGATCGAATCGTTCTATGGGGGCGTCGCGAGGCGTTGCTTACAGCGCCCCAGATTCAACTCGGGAGCGAAGTATATGATTCGAAACTTTTGGATCTTGGTGTAATCAGGCGCGAAATTGTTCTGACGCATCCACCAGCTGCAACGCTTGGGCAACTCGCCTCGAACGGACTTGCGAGGGGCATCTTCCTTGAAAGGATAGTGCGAGGTGGTAAGGATCTGCCATTCACTTTGCAGACGCCGCTAGAACCTGGTGACGTCCTATCCGTAATAGGCGACGAAACACATATCGAAGCGCTCACCGTGCAGTCGGGTTACGCCAAACAAGGAGCCGATACCTCGAATTTGACAAATATTTCAGCTGCAATTTGTCTTGGCGCTTTGATCGGATTGCCGGCACTTGGATTCGCAGGCGTAGAGCTGGGTCTGACCATGTTCGTTGGAGTTTTACTCGGCGGAATCATCCTCGGACGCCTCAGTTCAATGAATCCTCGCTTCGGTGACATTCCGGGACCGGCGCTCTGGCTATTTGATTCATTGGGTCTGACTGGATTTCTCGCGTTAGTAGGAATGCAAGCTGGACCAGGTTTCGTCAGAGGTATCCAACAATCCGGACTATTACTGATTGTTTCAGCAGCTATTGTCGTGGTGATTACGCACGTGGTTGGAATGTTAGTTGGGCGATATGTGCTTCGCATGCATCCCGGCTTAGTGTTGGGCGCGTGCGCCGGAGCTGGTACTTCCGCGCCCGCCCTGGGTGCGGTCATCGAAGCTGCTGAGAGTCGTGTTCCTGCGCTCAGTTATGGAGTTGGTTATGCGCTCGGAAATGTCGTGCTGGCTCTTGGTGCTTCAGTTATGGTGAAAGTAGTTGGGCCTGGATAATCACATGTCTACTGCCCAAGTCAAGGCCAGCCCAGAATTGGACCATGCGAAGCGACCATCGTCGCCCGGACAGTTTCTGCGCCGCCCAGTGAACTGGTTATTACTCTTTATTCCTATAACTGTTGCGTTGGACCATCTTGCTCACGTATCAGCGCCAGTCCTCTTCTTCATGGCGGCGGTGGCCATTATCCCGATTGCTGCGCAGATTGTGGGCGCGACCGAACAGCTCGCAACCCGAACGGGCGATGCCGTAGGTGGACTCCTGAACGCAACCTTTGGCAACGCGCCCGAGTTGATCATCGCACTAGTCGCATTGAGAGCAGGTTATATCGACATGGTTCGTGCGTCTCTAGTTGGGGCCATACTTGCAAACCTGTTACTTGCTCTTGGCGTTGCCTTTCTGACTGGTGGACTTCGCTTTCATGACCAAAAATTCAATCCCACAGCAGCGCGCGCTTACAGCACGATGATGTTTCTGGCAGCCGTCAGCCTGACGGTTCCCAGTGCCTTCAGTCGTGTCTTTGCTCCCAACAGCGTGATCCGCGCCGAGGCCAAGCTGAATTTCGGTATAGCCATTCTATTGCTCCTCGCTTATGGGCTTTACATTCTGTATTCGTTGAAAACGCACTCCGCTGCATTTGCTAGTTCCGAGAGCGAGCATGAACCAGATGAGCATGAAGAACGTTGGAGCGTGTCACGCGCTGTGATAACTCTGATTACCGCGTCTGCAATGGCGGCTTGGATGAGCGAGATTCTGGTAGGTGCCGCAGAGGAAACGGGTAAGGCTCTGGGCATGTCGCAGGTGTTCATTGGTATTGTCTTTGTGGCCATTGTCGGCGGTGCAGCAGAAAGTGGTTCGGCTGTAGCGATGGCGCGCAAGAATAAAATGGACCTATCGGTGGGGATTGCCCTCGGGAGTTGTGTCCAAATCGCATTGTTTGTCGCGCCGATACTTGTACTAGCAAGTTATTTCATTGCACCCCAGCCACTCGAACTCGCATTTGGGAGGGCTGAAATCGGTTCATTGCTGATGGCGGTGCTAATTGCAGCATTGGTTTGCGGCGACGGACAGTCAAATTGGTTCAAGGGCGTACAACTGATCACGGTTTACGCAATCGTCGCGCTTATGTTCTATCTAATGCCGACGGCTAGCTAGGTGATTTCCAAGGTGGACACTACCTGACCACCATCTAAAATCTCTTAAACGTCTTCTGACAGGCTGAGCACATCAAAAATTCCCTCAAACACAAATTGGGTTGGGTTCGAGTTTCGTGTTTAGTTCTTGTGACGCGCGTGGATCGTTCCTTTTATCCAGAAAACAAGGACGATCCACGCGCGTCACACGAATCAACACGGTCCAAAAATGCATCCGGCCTATTGGCGATGCCAGCTCATCATTCGTTTTCGTTGAACGACCGCAAAGCGAGCCATCACTTTGTCACTAGCGTAGTTCGAACTGAAGCTCACGACATCGTGTGTCCCGCCAAAACGCTTGTCGCCACCCGCAAGGGCTTGCAGTTTTCCGCCTCCGACCAAGCGATAACCATCGAAATGAGTCCACATCTCTTGCTGACCCCATCCGTAGTCGGCTCCAAGGTGCGTGTATATATCGGGAGGAATCGCAACCAGTCGAAACGCTTCCGGATCCAACTTTAGTTGCCGCTCCAGAATGACTGGACCACGCTGTAACAGCGCACTCTCAATGTCTATCCGAGATAGTCCCCATCGAGTGTCAAGATTAAGCTCGGCAATCAGTTTGGTATGGAGCAGTTCTCGCCTGGATGCCGGCTCTGCGAAGTCTTCGAGCAGCAAGTCTTCTTCGACAAGGCACACCTGGTAACGCGTTCCGCCAGAATTAATAAAGGGATTGAGCAGGTAGAACTCTATTGCTTCCCTCGCCTTTTCAGCGGTGCCAGACGGGTATGAGAGCCGTGACACCTGCTCTTTCGATCGTTCCTTGTTTTCAACCTTCGCGAACCACGGCTGCCAGCCGTGGGGTATCAGATAAGCTAACTGGCGACGCGAGCGCGTACGTGCCGGCGCCAGGCCTAGTTCTCGGGCGGCCTCAAGTGTTGCGTCTGAAAAAGGATAGTTTAGGTCCTGCTTGAGTTTGGGTTCGTCGCCCAGGTTTGCCTCATGGGATCCCTGTGTTGCTTGCTTAGTTTTGGACTTTTGTGCCAGTTGTTGGACCAGGCGTTCCAGCAGCGAGAGGTCGCCGGATTCAAGTGCGCTCAAGGCTTGTTGTTGAAGCTGAGCGGGCTCAGCTGCTTTCTTTTCGTCCCTCAGGTCGGAGGGGAGGTTGATCGCAAGAGCCTTAAAGTCCGCGCCACGACGAGCGTAGAAATCATTTTTTGCAGGATCAGCGCGCTGCAGCGTGGACAGGATTTCACCGGCCGTAGCTTTCCGCTCGACCAGCGTCTCGGCTGATGCGCCAACGAATGTATTGAATCCCGCAGAGAAAGGGTCTATAGGAATATCCGCAAGTTCCTCGTAAACGATTTCCGCATGCCCCATAAATTCACCTTTTTCGCTGACGGCATTTCGTAGAGTACGGATTCGTTCTGTTAGGAGAGCGGATCTCTCCCATTCGCCGCGTTCAACAGCGGCTCGCAGTTGTTGCTCGAGCCAGGGGATTGATTCAACTTGCTCTTTCAGTTGCGTATAGGCCGAAAAGGTGAGCGCGGTTTCCAATAACTGACGCGCCCTTTGTAAGTACAGGTCTCGATAAAGAGTGTCGAGCTTGCTGATCTCAAGCAATTGCGAGATGGTCGGCGAAACATTTGATGCCTTTGCAGCAGAACGTTTACTCATGATTCAAACCTCCTCAAGGTTGGTTCGTTTACCCCAGCAACAAGAACTTCACGACGCCAACCCCCTTCATTGGTCTATGATGTAGATGGTCCCGTTTTTCGTTTCAGAACTACCGCGGTGAGATCATCCATTTGCGCCGAGCCCTCGCAGAAACGCGCGACTGCCTGACGCAAGCTCGTGATTATCTCTTCAGCTGAAAGGTCCCGCGACCCTTGGATCACTTCATCCAGCCTTTGCAACCCAAACTCCTCGCCCTCCGGGTTTTGCCATTCAAAAAAGCCATC
>DATIBX010000651.1:0-4646 GCA_035457105.1 Pyrinomonadaceae bacterium | reverse complement strand
GTTTCCACCAATTTCTCTAGATCGTCGTGAGTCATGAGCGGGATGCCGTTCAGCGAGAGGTCTGTCGACAAAGAACTGCGCCACTGCTGAAACTGTGCCAGAGCCTCAGCTCCCCCAAGATCAAGAGAACTAACGTAAAGGACATCTGTTCGAGCAAGCCCACGTCGAGCAGATGATTTGAAGGTGCCGCCTTCAGCCCGAGCACACATGATTGCAAGATCCGGTGAGACGAATTCCAGAAAGCTATTACCCTCTATAATCACTCCGCCAGTTTGGACGCGACGCAAAGCCTCGTCGACTCCCGGTTTCACCTGCTCGTCATTCGCAATCACCCAATGAACATTTACAGCGCCAGCTTCCCAGAATCGTCCGGTGTCTTTTCCCGCTTCGTAGTTTTCGGACCTGCCTGAACGAACTATCGGCTCGTCGCCTATCAAGTCGCTAACACAGCATGCTTGGGGATCGCGCCCACACGAGCGATAGTGCCCACGAGTTAGCTTGATGGCCTCCCAACCAGATAGTCGCGACAGAAGTTCGCAAACAAGCGTGCTCTTGCCCACATTCGAGGAGAACCCACTCACGGCGACAATGATCGGACGGTTTCGTTTCATCTGAATTGCATCTATGTTGCCTTAAACAAATCTTTTCCGCCAACAACGACCACGAGAGCTTTACAGCAAAAGCTCAAGAGGTGTGACGCACTTCTGACATGACTTGTCCTTTATGTTCCGTCTTTACAGGCGTCACTCCGTGCGCCCAAATCGACCACGTTTGACAATCGGTGAATGGCGCCAAGGAATGACGCCCGAACGAACCATAAGGGGGAATGTTATGAAGAAAGGAACAGTGACGATTGTTTCACTTGTAACTCTTTGTCTTTCAATTGCATTGATCGGTCTTAGCCCTGAGTTTGCCGGGCCAGAACAGTACTCATTGCAAGCAAGCCAACCACAGGCAAGTCCCAGCCCTACGCCAGAACTGGGGCCATCGCCGCGACCGACGGACACTCCGTCGCCAACACCTTTACCGACGCCAATGCCCAGCGCTAGCCCGTCGCCGACAAACGATGCCTACTCCGAGCCCGGAAGCAAGTCCATCGGCATCACCTGACCCAAGTCCATCTCCTGCACCTTAGAAGTGTAGAGTATTGACCATTCAGAAAGTCAGTTATGATGCATCCAGAGCAGAGAGAAGTGAGGACCAACAATGCAAATGGCTGATAGTGTCAAACAAGAAGTGGCCGACTCTATGCAGACTGAGTCTGCCTCGTTCGTTGAAAGGCTTGCCAAAACAATCGGTGCGACTGCACGCGCTTCGACTATCTTTGGCGAGCCGGTAACAAGAGACGGAATCACAGTAATCCCGGTCGCACGTGCTCGTTGGGGCTTTGGCGGTGGAGGTGGTCAGCGCGGCGAAGAACGGGGCAGGGGCGGTGGCGGCGGAGTAATTCTGCAGCCAGTTGGTTTCATTGAAATAACGGCAGACGGTGCTGAGTTTCGACGGATACGTTCGATCCCACTTGCACCGGTCGCTGTGATCACCGCCTCGGTGGGATTAGTGCTGTTTCGTCTATTGTTAAAGAGGTGAGTTGAAGTGATAAGGAAACTCAAATCGGGGAAATACCGGCTCTACTCGAGAAAGCTCGATCCAAAAACGGGAAAGCGCAAAAATCTAGGTACTTTCGACACGAGAGAGCAGGCAGCTCAACACGAGAAGCAGGTTCAGTTCTTCAAGAGAAAAGGCTGACTAATTACGAATTACGAATTGTTATCCATTTGAATTACAGCTTCGGTGTAAGTCCTCCATTCTTGCGTCACTCTTCTTAGTCGATTAGCATTTGGCCTTGAAAAGATCATCTATCGAGGACACAACTATTACTGCAACTCATTCCCAGCGATTTCGAATCGCAGCCTCAACTTATCTCAATAGCGCGCCGTTGACCTGGAGTTTCTTACACGGATCTAAACGCGAGTTAGTCGACTTTTTTGAAGCCGTACCATCTCGATGTGCGCAACTACTTGCCAGCGATGAAGTCGATGCGGCGCTCGTACCAGTAATCGAATATCAGCGAGCCAGTAATGTCTCTCTGGTACCAGATGTATGTGTCGGGTCACGAAGAGAAGTCCTTAGCGTCGTCCTCGTTTCGCAAAACTCCGAACTCGAAAATATTCGCAGTGTAGCTCTGGATGAATCATCACGAACATCTGCGACGCTGCTTAAGATCATCTTTCGTGAGTTTTTGGAGCTCGAACCTTCATGGACTACTTACAACCCCAATTTAAGAGAGATGCTCTCCGCGAATGATGCAGCACTCATAATCGGGGATCCGGGAATGACATTCCCGCGTGAAGGTTTAAAGGTGTGGGACATGGCTGCGCTATGGCAACGCTACACTGGTTTGGGTTTTGTCTTCGCGATGTGGATGGCGAATGATTTACACGCTGAAGGGGCGCGCCGGATTGATTTCGCTGCCGCCCGCGACGAGGGGTTAGCGAGTAGACTCGCGATAATTGACCATTACACGACATCGTTGGGGCTTTCGTCCGAAATTATTACTCGCTATCTTCACGAAAACATCTGCTTCAGCATAGATGAGGATCTACGCCGCGGTCTCGAGCTCTATTTTTTGCTGGCCGAGAAGCACGGTTTGATTCCCAAGGTTAAGCCTTTGAAAACTCTTTAGGCATCGCTTAGTATCCTTGCATCATGACTGCCTCAAGCGAAATTCAGTCGATCCTTGATAGCGTTCTCGCGGGCCAAAGGATGTCTGTCGATGACTGTACGACTTTGCTGGAATCTCACGAGATTGCCCGCATCGGAGTTGCAGCCGACGAGGTGAGAGCGCGTCGCCATCCTGACAACATCGTTACGTACATAATCGACCGCAATATCAACTATACGAACGTCTGTAACGTGGTTTGTACGTTCTGCGCGTTCTATCGACGGCCTGGAGCTGCCGATACTTATGTACGCACGTTTGACGAGATCTGCGCCAAGATCGACGAGACGATTGCCCTCGGTGGTACCGGTGTTTTAATGCAGGGCGGGCTTCATCCCGATTTTGGCATTGAGTGGTATGAGGATCTACTGCGCTCACTGCGTGCAAAATATCCGAATTTTCAATTGCACTGCTTCTCACCTCCAGAAATTCATAACATCCACCTGATCTCAAAGCTGGATTACGAAACAATCATGGGTCGGTTGAAGGCGGCCGGACTCTACAGCCTTCCGGGTGGTGGTGCTGAGATTCTTGATGATGAAGTGCGTAAGCGAGTAGCCACGAAGTGCACTACTGATGAGTGGCTTTCGGTTATGCGCGCGGTGCATCGTGTTGGTCTACGTTCGACGGCGACGATGATGTTTGGTATCGGCGACCGTGTTGAACATCGAGTCAGACATCTGCAGCGGATTCGAGATCTCCAGGATGAAACAGGAGGCTTCACCGCCTTTATTCCGTGGACGTTCCAGAGAGAGAACACTGCATTGGGACGGAAGATTAAGGACGAGCCGACCGGCGTCGACTACTTGAAGATGCTGGCTGTATCCAGGTTGTTTTTGGATAACGTTGAGAACTTCCAGTCGTCATGGCTCACCCAGGGATTGCGCTTGGGCCAGGTTGCGCTACGGTTTGGCGCGAACGATATGGGCTCGATCATGATCGAGGAGAACGTAGTCTCGGCAGCAGGAGCAAATAATGAAGCCGACGAGAAGATGCTTCAGTTCTTGATTCGTGAAGCGGGTTTCACTCCACAGCAACGCGACATTCTTTACAAACACGTCAACCGCGAGCCCGCTCAAATACCCGCCCTAGCGATGTAGGGGCGGCACTCCGTGGCCGCCCCACCTGAACCTTGCGACACTATTTTTCTGTCCGATACTACTCTTCTCCAAAAAATCTTCTCCTTACAGAATCATCGGCAGGCAAATTAGGACCACTAAAAAGATGGTCTGGGACCCTCGTTTCGTCCTGAGCGATGAGCGGCATCGCTCGTGCTCGACGTGCATCCGCATCCACGCCTTGTTCCAGGAACAGAGTCCTGAACCAGTGCGATACCCTTCGAATCACTTGGGAGTCACGATCGTGTTCAGTGGCGAACTCATGGCCTGCGGAATCCCAGTCATCATTCGCCAATAAACAATCCCGTAACACCCGTGCATCGCGTACCGTCGTTGCCAGACCCTGGCCGAAGGCAGGATCACTAGTGGAACCAGCGTCGCCAACCAATGCAACTCCATTTTTATACGGATGTTCAACCCAAAAATCGCCACAACGAAAAGAGGCGAGTGGCCCAATGGCTTCCGCCTTGTCGAAGCACTGTGAGATCAGATCCGCTCGCTTCGCATCGGAAAGAAACCGCAATACGTTTTGCTCCCCTTGCAGACGCATTCCCTGATTATCGGCGTAGGCAACATAGGTTCGAAAACGACCGCGGCCAATGGGCGTCATCGCCGTACACGCACCGAGGTGAGGCAGAAACAGGAGATACACTTCATCTTCTGGAGCCGCTACACCTTTTAACAACAGACCTGCAAAGTAAAATGGTTGGGGCGCTTCTTTGACTTCGAAACCTGCCCACTTGCGCGCTGAAGACGTTCTGCCATCAGCCGCTACAACTAATCTGGCAGTAACCTCCTGGTCCTCTCCA
>DATIBX010000650.1:0-4837 GCA_035457105.1 Pyrinomonadaceae bacterium | reverse complement strand
CTGGGCGGAACAATAATTTCAGCAGGAGCAATAATTTCAATCACCGGTAACCTGAACATCCTTATTTTGTCGGGCTCACGGGTTCCGTTTGCGATGGCAGAGCAAAAGCAGCTGCCGTCGGTCATCGGAAGAGTTCACAGTTCTTTCTCGACGCCATATATTGCGATCGTCATAACGGCAATAGTGATGCTCGTTCTCACTCTCAGGAGCTCGTTTGTCCAGGCATTGACTATTAGTGCGATTGCGCGACTCGTGACCTATGGTGCAACGTGTTTGGCCTTGATGATATTAAGAAGACGCGCCGACGGCTCACCAGCGCTTTTCAAATTACCGCTCGGCAATATAGTCGCCGGCCTGTCGCTTGTGCTAATCGTGTGGCTACTCGCTCACAGCACGTTGCAAGAAGCCAAAACCGCCACGATAGCGGCCGCTATTGGTCTACTCATCTTCCTCTCGTATCGCGCTTATTCTTTGCGCTCATAAACTACTCGTCCATTGACGATTGTCAGCACAACTTTTGCGTGCTCGATCTCCTCCGGCTTTATCTTAAAAATGTCGCGATCAATGATGACGAGGTCTGCAAGCTTTCCAACTGTGAGACTTCCCTTCACCGCTTCCTGAAACTCCGCGTAAGCCGACCCCAGGGTATACGCTTGAACCGCTTCTTCGACAGAGATCTTCTGTTCCGGTACCCAGCCATTTGGATTCTTGCCATCCAGGGTGCGCCTTGTTACTGCAGCGTAGATGGACAACATGGGATCCAATGGGGCTACGGTCCAATCGGTACCAAACGCGAGCCGTGCACCGCTGTCCAACAAACTGCGAAACGCGTAAGTAGTCTTGGCCCTGACTGGTCCTATTCGTTTCTCGGCCCAGCGCCCGTCGTCAATTGCATGATATGGCTGCATTGACGCTATCACTTCGTCTTTCTTGAACCTTTGAATATCGGCGGCTCTCAAGTGCTGCGCGTGCTCAATTCGAAAGCGACGATCCCGCGGTCCATTCTCTTTTTCCACCTGTTCATAAAACGACAGAATGAGATCATTCGCTTTGTCGCCGATGGCGTGAATCAAGATTTGTAAGCCCGCTCGATCCGCGCCACGCACCCTGGCCAACATCGCTCCTTCGGGAAACATCTCGTCGCCGGCAATACCAGTGTTGGATGGCTCGTCGCTGTAAGGTTCATAAAATAGCGCCGTAGTCGAACCAAGACTGCCATCTGCAAATCCTTTAAGACCGCCCACTCGCAGCATCTCGCTACCAAAGTGTGCTTTGACGCCAGTGTTGGCGAGTCGCTCCCAAGCCGGCAAAGGGGCAACAGCGTAGATTCGGGTTCTTAGTTCGCCGCGATCCAGTAACGTTTGATATACGCCGACATCGGTGCCGGCCGACATATCCTGAACGCTGGTGACTCCGAGTTTGGCAGCATATTCAGTTGCCGCTTTGGCAGCCGCCAACTTCTCTTCAAATGAAGAGGGAGTGACGACTTTCCAAACAAGCGACTGGGCCGCGTCTTTCAAAACGCCCGTTGGTTCTCCTGTCTTTGGATCGTGGACGATGATTCCTCCGGCCGGATCGGCTGTTCCCCGATCAATTCCGGCGAGCTTCAAAGCGAGAGTATTGGCAAGCGCCATATGACCATCCAGGCGATTCACGAAAACCGGTGTGTCTGGAGTGAAAGCATCGATCAGCTCACGGGTCGGCAGTCGAGTTTCGGGCCAACGCTCATGGTCCCAATCCCCACCAGTGATCCACCTACCTTTTGGAAGTTTCGCAGCAAACACTTTTATCCTCTCTGCAAACTCCTGCGGTGAATTGGCGTCGCGCAAATCGACACTTGACAACTGAAAACCGCCGCTTAGGAAATGAGTGTGCGCGTCATTGAAACCTGGCAGCACCAAACGTTGCTTTGCATCGATCACACGCGTCGTGTTTCCGGCGAGGGCTTTGATGTCCCTGGTAGTGCCGACGGCAACAATGTGATTCTGGTAGATGGCAATAGCTTCGGCCAGGGGTTGACGCTGGTCCATTGTATGCACCACCGCATTTACCACGATGATGTCCGGAACCAGGTTATTGGTCTGAGATGGGGTTGAAGAATTGGCAGCCATAAGTATTAGAGTCAGAGCAAGTGTTAGTTTCTGCATGTGAGTCTTTTGGAAAAGCACGAAAATAGTCGTAATGGAGTAAACTATAGCGCAAGAAACTCCAGCGTGGACACATTAATCAACAATTTAAGCGCTATCGTGGGACGGGATGCTGTTTTGTCCGAACCTGATCAACTTCTCGTCTATGAGTGTGATGGTTTACCACATCACAAGTATCGGCCTCGAGCAGTCGTCTTCCCCAACTCAACAGAACAAACGGCAGAGGTGATGCGCGCACTGGCGCGAGCGAATGTCCCATTCACGCCCAGAGGTGCCGGTACTGGCTTATCAGGAGGCGCACTCGCACTCAATAGCGGCGTCGTCATTGAGATGGCCCGCATGAGAAAGATTCTCAGGATTGATCCGGAGAACCAAATTGCTGTCGTGCAACCAGGCGTGGTCAACCTTCAGGTATCGCGAACAGTAGCGCCGTATGGTTTGTATTACGTTCCCGATCCATCAAGTCAGCCAACCTGCACTATCGGTGGCAATATAGCGGAAAGTGCGGGAGGGATTCATTGTCTTAAGTACGGCACCACGACCGATCACGTCCTGGGCTGCAAGGTAGTGCTAAGCGGAGGAGAAATTGTCGAACTTGGCGGTTTTGGAGTTGAAGATTTCGGCTACGACCTGCTCGGCACTTTTATCGGCTCCGAAGGAACCTTTGGTATTGCAACTGAAGCAACGCTGCGACTGGTCCAAGTGCCGCCTGCGGTCCGAACACTCCTGGCGGAGTTTGCAGAAGTAAATGATGCAAGCCATGCGGTCTCGGCGATCATCGCCGCCGGTGTAATGCCTGCAGCGCTGGAAATGATGGACCGAGAAATCATTCGCGCAGTCGAAGCAAGTGTGTTTGCCGCCGGTCTGCCACCCGACGCCGGCGCCGCTCTTTTGATCGAACTTGATGGGATTGAAGCCGGACTTGATCGTGAGGCTGATCGCGTCACCAGCATCTGTCTTGAATTTGGGGCACGCAACTGCCGGCTGGCTCGCGATGAAAATGAGCGAAAGAAACTTTGGGCCGCCAGGAAAGGAGCTTTCGGTGCAATTGGGCGCATTTCTCCCGATTCAATGATCCAGGATGCCGTGGTACCCCGATCTCGTCTTCCGGAAGTACTCGGCGCAGCGTATGAGATTGCCGCCAGGCATAAACTGCGAATCGCGAATGTGTTTCATGCAGGTGATGGAAATCTACATCCACTCATCTGTTTCGACTCAAGATTTCCCGAAGAAGTGCTGCGGGTAAAAGAGGCTGGAAGAGAACTAATGCAAGTCTGTGTGAATGCCGGCGGCACGATCACGGGTGAACATGGAGTTGGTCTGGATAAACGCGAGCTGCTGCCGCTGGTTTTTTCAGACGCTGACATGCAGGCAATGTTGAGTGTTCGTGCTGCATTCGATCCACTCGGCCTTTGTAATCCAGGGAAAATTATTCCAATGTTGCGCGGGTGCGGCGAAGGTCAGGCTGTCGTCACAGCTGAAATTGCTACTCCTGTCAATCCCGCTGTAGCGATCTCCGTCAGCCCGAGACCATCCACTATTGAGCGCAACCAAAAACCACTGACACAGCAGTTGGAGTCGATATTAGGCTCTGATCAAATCAGCTTCGATTCATCTAATCCTGTCGTTTCACCTGCTTCAGAAAACGAGGTTCGAGAGATCATCAGTCTGGCCCGGCATGAGAAATTGGTGGTAGTCCCATCCGGAAGCGGCAGTTGGTTACCGATAATCCAGCAAGAGAAATTGGTTTTGGATACCAGACGACTCAATCGAGTCATCGAACATGAACCTGCGGACCTGGTCGCTACTGCTCAATCAGGTGTGCGGCTTGTGACTTTAAACGAGACCTTGGGCGAGAATGGACAATGGTTACCGCTTGATCCACCTGACGACGGCAACGCGACTTTAGGAGGCGTCGTCGCCACCGGAATCGGTGGTGCGCAGCAATTTGGTTACGGCAAGCCGCGTGGATCAGTGATTGGCATGAAGGTGGTACTCGCCGACGGCCAGTTAGTAAAGGCAGGTGGGCGAGTCGTAAAGAATGTTGCTGGTTACGATCTCTGCAAGCTCTTTACTGGCAGTTTTGGGAGCTTCGGCGTAATCACGGAGTTAACTTTCAAACTGAGACCACGGCCCGCTGAAGAAACAACTATTATTGCAGCGGGAAAGACAGCGCTTCTCTATTCCGCAGCCCGATCAATAATCGACAGTCATCTATTTCCCGTAGCTGTTGAACTGGTTTCGCCCGTTCTCGCGGCCGAGTTTCAGTCCATGGCCGGTAGTGATTCGCTGTTGCTTGTGCGCTTCGCCGGTAACGGCGGCGCCGTCAAATTTCAACGGGAACAAGCTCTTGCATTATTTGACTCTCGTTGCACTTCTCTCGACGTCCTGCGTAACGATGCCGCACTCTGGCAGAGAGTGGCAAGTTTGGACTTCAAGCAAAGGAACGGCTGGCGTGCAAGCGTTCTACCAGCTTCAATCCCGTCGTTTCTCGAGTCAATAAGCAACTTGCTCGGCGAAGGTTTTGCTAGTTTGAAATGGCACTTGAGCGTCGGAGACGGACGGTTCAGAATGTTTGACGAATTCAATGGGAAGTTGGACCAGCTAACTGAGAACGCTGACTACTTTGGCGGACAGTTAACAGTGGCCTGTGCGAAATCAAGTTTTCAAAACAGACCCGCTACGATGGA